>CAWUIX010000210.1:0-5153 GCA_963922395.1 uncultured Rhodobacterales bacterium
AAGCGCCGTTTTCCCAAATCCCGCCGAGAAACTGAAAGCTGTCCAAAGCCCGAACCCCAACGGCCTGGACAATCGCGTCGATCCCGCTGTCCGTGCCGATGTCCGCCGCGATCCAAGTGCCGACCAAAGATCTGGAGCGTGAGACCGAAAGGACCTCTGTCCCAGCGACGTCCAGATGTTCCGCGACAGCAGCGCCGATCCCGCGGCTTGCGCCTACAATTAAATGAGTTGTCATCGCGAGGTTCCGAGATGGATCAAAGGTTGCACCTCTTATCTAGGCCTCACCGGCTTCTGTGGACAGGCCCATAGCGCCATGGCAAACGAGATCATGATCACCACTGTGACGACAACGTGAGTGCATGCATCTGACGGAAAACTTGGGGTTAGACCTCACTATCATCCATAACCGCAGAGCGCTGTTCCTGAGGCACGCTCTATGACCGCAAGCTTTGCTGTCGGCGCCATCATTCGTGAACCCCAGGTCGTGCTCGACCGTTTTGTCGGATGGCATCTGTCGCTTGGGGCCGCGCGTATCGTGCTCCTCTTCGATGACCCTGAGGATCCTCTGCTCTCGGCCTACGCCGATATCCCCGAAGTCGATGCGATCCGATGTACAGAATCGTTCTGGCGCGAAGCGGGTATTCGCCCGAAGCGCGCGTTCCCCCGAAGGCAGAACCAGGCGCTGACCCACATCTACAACCAGCTTGAAGAAGACTGGTTGTTAAACATCGACGCCGACGAATTGATGCACGTCACGGATCGCACGATTTCGGAGCTGCTGTCTTCCGTCCCGGCAGATGTCGGGGCGATTTCCGTCGCACCGGCAGAGAAAGTTACGCTGAGCGCGGACGAGGTGGCGTTTCGGACAGCGCTTGATCGACGTGTCGCTCGAGAAGTCTATGGCGAGGACGCCCGGTTCTTCCGCGCCGGCCTGGCCGGGCACCGCGAAGGAAAATCTTTCATCCGGCGGGGATTGAAGAACATCCGTTTGCGGCAGCATTGGGCGGAAGGAGAAGCAGGCCGGGTCGCGTCGCAGCTGTTAGGTTCGGACGACGGGGTTTGGCTCTTGCACTTCTTGCAAGAGGACTACGAGGCCTGGAGGGCCAAGGTCGAATGGCGGATGAACTCCTTTGGGTTTCCGCCGGGGGTCAAAGAGCGCGTGACCGAAATCATGCAAGATCCCGATGACCCGGAAGTGGGCTTTCGCGACCTCTTTCGGCGGATGTCGTCTGTTGAACCGGAGGTGGCCAAGCGGTTGCGGTCGTTCGGCGCACTTTTTCAGTTCAACGTCGACTTCGAGGAAGTGGCCCGGGCGGAGCTTGATCGACGGCGTTCACGGGCCTCTGCGTAGGGCTACGGCGTTAAGGCCACTTGAGCCGTACCTTCACCTCTGAACGCGCGGACCCTCTCTATTTGTCAGTGACTTCCGGTTTCTAGCCAGATCCGATCTTCTTCATTTAAAAGGTCCGCGAGGCGCACAGAGTAGGTCTCGACTTCTGCCTCACTCAGGCGGCCCTCCCATTTGTTCATGGTCCCAGAATCGAAGAATTTCGTCTCATCATGGAACGCAGACTCGGCGGGGGGCCGGGCATTGTGGCGCGTCACTTCACGCATGCTCTCGATGCCTGTCGCGTCCGCAATCTCTTCGATCAATGGCTGGTCAACCGTCACGCCAATTGCTTCGGCATATCTGCGGATTGAGGCGCAGATGTCGGCTTTTAGGTTTGCATAGTGAAAGAGGTGGACGTTCGGCAGATGCGACCAGTCGCGGAACGAACGATAGTGCTGAATCAGGGAGGCAAGTGTGAGGTCATCGGTGCCCTGATCTGTGTGCGGAGCGTCCACGAAGCGTGCGAAAGCTGCCCCTGGCTCACCGGGGAAAAGGTGGTCGAGCCAGGGCTCCTTCATGTTCGCCACATGGCGTTTCAACGAGAAGTGCACGTCGATGGGGTGACGATAAACGGCGATGTAGATCGCATCTGGATCGAAGGCGATGCCATCGAACGGCGTGTGCGACTTGATGCATCGCCGATGTGTCTGGGCGGCGAGCGCGGCTTCGGCGGCATCACGGTCGCGAAATTCGCAGTCGAGCCAGATCGAGTCGCGCCAGACGGGCCGATCATCCGCCGCTTGCCCATTGATCAGCATCATCAGAATAGCCTGGCTCCAGGTGGTGCCTGATTTGGGCGGCGTAGATAGGACGATATCGCCCGGCCGAAACGCAAACGCATCCCACTTGTCCGTATTGGTGACGGGACCGATATAGTCGCGGGACTTCTGTGGCAGATCTGATGACATGGCTATGCCTCTCGCAAATAGGTCGGAGGGCATCTGATGGCGGGTTGGCGAAGGACGGGGGAACGCCGTCCTTCACCTTTGTCGGTTAGGGTTCGGAGGGGCCGCCCTTTTCTTTCCAGTCCGGGAATCCACCCGCGTTCGAGACGTTCTGATAGCCCTTGTCTTTCAGCGTCTTACCTGCAAGAGCCGCCTGTCCGCCCTTGCCGCAGATCAGGACGATATCGGCGTCCTTGGTGAGCTTTGCATTGTGAAACGGCGTTGACGGGTCAGCGGCGAATTCAATCATGCCGCGCTGGATGCGCTCGGCACCCGCGATGGTTCCGGTCTGCGCGATATCACCGGAATCGCGAACATCGATGAAGACGGTATTGCCAGCGGCGTGCTTTGCGACCGCATCGTCGAACTCGATCTTCGGGACAGCGGCGTTGGCTTCGGCAAGGTAATCCTGGGCGGTTTTCATTGGGGGCTCCTCCTCTGGGTGGGACGGCGCCACGATAGCGGAGCCCGGGTCCAGCGCAAGGGGCGGAGCCGGTCAGCCATGCTCTCAGCGTGCATCCGGTATGCCCATGAATACCGTGCCTTTTTCGGAGGCTGTGTTAGGTAGCCGCCAAATCCATACATCCAGAGCAGGATCTCCCGTTGACGAAACTCATGATGGCGGCCTTCGCCAATTCCACGTCCTTTGCCGGACTTCAGGCGCCGGGGTTCGATGCAAACCGGCTTCGGATCGAGCTTCTGGCCGGTCTGACGGTCGCCCTCGCGCTTGTGCCAGAAGCGGTTGCATTTGCCTTCGTGGCCGGGGTTCATCCGCTCGTCGGCCTGTACGCCGCTTTCATCGTGGGACTAATCACGGCTGTTTTCGGCGGACGCCCGGGCATGATCTCTGGCGCGACCGGGGCGTTGGCGGTGGTTATGGTCTCGCTCGTCGCGACGCATGGGGTTGAGTATCTCTTCGCGACAGTGGTCCTGATGGGGCTTATTCAGATCGCGGCGGGGATCTTCAAACTCGGTAAGTTCATTCGCCTTGTGCCCCATCCCGTGATGCTTGGGTTCGTAAATGGCCTGGCCATCGTGATCTTCCTCGCGCAGCTGAGCCAGTTTCAGGTGCCCGGCACCGCCGAACATTCCGGACATGGGATGGCCAGCGGCGAATGGCTCTCTGGCTGGCCGTTGATGCTGATGCTGGCACTGGTGGCGCTGACGATGGCGATCATCTGGATCATGCCGAAGATCACCACTGCGGTCCCTGCACCCTTGGCGGGCATCGGGATTGTCGCTCTTGTGGTCATCGCCCTTGGGATCGATGTGCCGCGCGTGGGCGATATGGCCTCGATCGAAGGCGGCTTACCGTTGTTCCACCTGCCGGTGGTGCCGATGACCTGGGAGACGCTGGAGATTATCCTGCCTTACGCTCTCATCCTTGCGGCGATTGGGCTGATCGAGAGCCTTCTGACTCTGAACCTTGTGGGCGAGATCACGGGCCAGCGCGGCGGGGCAAGCCGCGAATGCATCGCCCAAGGCGCCGCGAACACGGTGACCGGCTTCTTCGGTGGAATGGGCGGCTGCGCGATGATCGGCCAGTCCATGATCAACGTAAAGTCGGGCGGACGGACGCGTCTCTCGGGGATCTCGGCGGCCCTGTTCCTGCTTCTCTTCATTGTCGTTGCGGCGCCCTTGATCGAGCAGATCCCATTGGCCGCGCTGGTGGGCGTTATGTTCATGGTGGTGATCGGAACCTTCGCCTGGAACAGCTTTAAGATCATGCGGAAGGTGCCCTTAACCGATGCGCTGGTCATCGTGCTCGTCACCGGGGTGACCGTGGCCTATGACCTTGCCATTGCCGTGATCGTTGGCGTGATCGTTTCGGCCCTGGCCTATGCCTGGAACAACGCAACGCGCATTCGGGCGAAGACATACGAGACGCCGGAAGGGGCCAAGGTCTATCAGATCCAGGGACCGCTGTTCTTCGGGTCGAGCGACGGGTTTTCCGAGCTCTTTGATCCTAAATCCGACCCGTCCCGTGTGATCGTCGACTTTGCAGACAGCCGCGTCGTCGACCAGTCCGCCCTGACAGCGATTGAGGCCCTGGCGGAAAAGTACGAAGCCGCTGGGAAGAAGGTGGAACTGCGCCACTTGAGCAAGGACTGCCATGGCCTCTTGCAGCGCGCCGGGCAGTTGATGATCGAGGCCGACGATGACCCCGATTACCAGGTGGCCGCAAACTACGGCGTGCGGACGGGTGTACTGGGCGCTGGCCACTAATAGGTGCATAGCGTCCATGGTTGTCTGGCCGCGCTGAACCAGGTAGTATTGATGCTGAAGAATAAGGGGGTAGGGCCTAACCGTGGTTTTGGCCAAACTGGTGCCTTTTGTCCTTGGCAATCTCCGGAAATACTCTTAGACACAGCCCATCGAAATAGCGTGCGATTCGTCGCGCGCTTTTTCGTCTTTCGTCCGAGACGGTGGGTTGGGGTTTTCCCGGTAAATCCTGCCTGAGACGGGAACAGAGCATTTTCTTCGGGATCGCCTCAGCGCGATGTCCGGGGGCGACTTGCGACGGACCCGTAAGGACCCGACTGCCGGGTGCCTTGTGCCCGGTGGAACATGAGCCGGGGGGTTCGCCCTCCAAAACTTGGAGCAAACTGTGGATAGAGCCCAGAAAGAGAAAGTGGTCGAGGAACTCGGCCAGATCTTCGAAAGCTCTGGCGTCGTGGTGGTTGCCCGCTACGAAGGCATGACGGTTTCAGAGATGCAGGATCTGCGCGCGCGCATGCGCGAAGGCGGTGGATCCATCCGTGTCGCCAAGAACAGGCTCGCCAAGATCGCCCTCGACGGGAAGCCGAACGCATCGCTCG
>CAWUIX010000211.1:0-5142 GCA_963922395.1 uncultured Rhodobacterales bacterium
TGGGGACAGAGACGGGGCGACCTTGTTTCTGCCAATGAGCTTGCCCCAGGTGTACTGAAGGACGTCGGACAGCTGCACGACCACGACGAGGAACGCCATCAATAGGATGTTGCGCCCTTCGAACCCGGGGATGTCGAGAAAGAGCAGGGCGGGGACGTGGGACGCGCAGTAGACGGTGATCATCAGCGCCCATTGTAGCTCGGCCATTCGGACAAAGACGTTCTTGGTATCGCCCTGCAGGACCACGATCACGGGCAGAAGGAGAAACGCGTAGACCGGGATGAAGATGGAGAAGAGGCCGTACCAATCACTCCAAACAAGGACGTATTGGGCCGGAAGAACGACGAAGAAGGCGGCCGCGATGGCCCAGTGATCGGCGCTGCGCCGAGTGGTGAGCGTGACAAATTCCCGAAGCGCGGCGAACGAGCAAAACGCGAAGAGGAGGACCACGCCCACCCGTCCTGCCAGAAAGGCGATCGCGAGCAGCGCGACCATGGCCCACCAGGCGGTGATCCGTGCATTCAGGTTCTGGATGGTCTCGCTCGGGCCATCAGGACCGGCGCGGCGACGCAGGGTCTGACCGACAATCGTTGCAAGGATCAGGATCCCGCCGATGCCGCCCAGAAGCAGGGCGAAGTCTGATTGCGTCTCGGTCATGCGCTCGCCTCGCCTTCTGGAGCGATTGCAAGGAGCGCCGCTTCCGCGCGCTTCAGAAAGTCTTTTCTGTCCTCGCCCGACTCGACCCGGATCGGTGCGCCGAACGTAACGGTGCAGAGCAGCGGAATTGGGATCACCTTACCTTTGGGCATCACACCATTGAGGTTTTCGATCCAGACCGGGACGAGGTCGATTTCTGGCCGTTGGGATGAAATGTTGAAGATCCCGCTCTTGAACGGAAGGATCCGCTCTTCGCCCGTGTTTCGTGTGCCTTCTGGGAAGATGATCAGGGACGCACCCTCATCAATTGCGCCCAGGATGACCTCCATGGGATCTTCCTCCCTTGCCTCAGCCCGGCGGTCGATCAGGACGGCATTAAAAACCTCTTTGCCGACAAACTCCCGCACGCGTGAGCGGAGCCAATAGTCGCTTCCAGCAACGGGTCGTGTCATTCGGCGCAGGTCCGGCGGCAGAACCGTCCAGATCAGGATGAAATCACCGTTCGAGGTGTGGTTCGCGAAATAGACACGGTGCTGCTGCACCGGCTCTACGCCATCCCAGATCCCCCGAACTGCAGTGATAAAGCGCGCGAAGAGGATGATTGCGGATCCGGTTAGGTGCGCT
The DNA here is from genome assembly GCA_963922395.1 of uncultured Rhodobacterales bacterium. Lineage (GTDB taxonomy): Bacteria > Pseudomonadota > Alphaproteobacteria > Rhodobacterales > Rhodobacteraceae > Ovoidimarina. The sequence goes on from CAWUIX010000211.1 coordinate 1,282, forward strand.
GCGAAACCACGCATCGCTCAACCCTCGGTCAGGGCCGCGACGAGAGACGCGATGCGTTTGGCGCGCGTTTCAGCACGTTTCGCCGTTGAGATCTGATGCAGATAGGAGCGTTGCTTTCCAGGCGTCAGGGCATTCCATGCCTCGGTCACTTCCGCGCCCCTCAACGCGTCCTGGACGTCGCCTGGCGTTTCCACCTCATCTGGGTCAGCCGGCCGCAAACGTACCTCGACCGTGTCACCCGGGCTGATGCCGATACGATTAAGAAGGGACTTTCCGGTCCACAGGAAAGTTCCCTCAACCGCAGGCGCCTGTGTCAGTGCAAGGTTGATCGGGTGATCGTTGATCTCGCCCTCAACACGGCGACCATTGCCGCTCTCCAGAGACTTGGCGATCTCTGGAGGCAGCCGAAGGATCGTGTAGGTTGCCCGTCCCCACTCGAGAGGCTCGATCTCACCCTCGAATGACAGGTAATCGGTCAAGCTTTCTCCAGAGCCAGTCGTGCGGCCAGAGCTGTAAACAGTGCTGCGACACTGCGGTTCAGCCAACGAACAACGCTTTCACGCTGCAGGAGCCAGGTGCGCGTGGCGGCAGCGAAGACGCCGTAGAGTACGAAGACAGCGAAGGTCATCAACATGAAGACGGCGCCGAGTCCGACCATCTCGACCGTTGCGCTTGCCGGATTGCCCGAAAGAAACGGAGGGAGAAGGGCGAGGAAGAACACCGTCAGCTTTGGGTTCAGCACATTGATCAGGGTCCCGCGCCAGGCGGTCTTGAACCCGGGCTCTTCCCGGCGATCTGCGGAAACGTTCAGGGCGCCATCGGCGCGGACGGCCTGCCACGCGAGATAGAGGAGGTAGGCGATCCCTGCGAATTTCACGACAGTGAAGAGCGTTGCGGAGGTATGAAGGATGGCCGCCATGCCCAGGGTGGCGGCCAGGAGGTGCGGGACGATCCCGAAGGTGCACCCCAAGGCGGCGTAGATCGCGGCGCGACGGCCCCGGCCCAGTCCGATGGCGAGGGTATAAAGGACGCCGGTACCCGGGATCAGGACGACAACGAGTGCGGTAAGAAGAAACTGAAGGGACATAAGGGAAAATCCTTTAAGCAGGTTCTCGCAAAACGCGGGGAACCTTGAATTCAACTTTCTCAATCGCGGTTTCGACGAGCTCAACCGTAACCTCGTACCGGTCCCGGAACGCATCAATCACTTCGTTCACAAGGATCTCTGGCGCGCTTGCACCCGCCGTCAGGCCCACGGATCCGATCCCGTCGAGCGCCCGCCAATCAATATCGACAGCGCGTTGAACGAGCTGCGCATAGGCACACCCGGCGGTGCGACCCACTTCGACGAGGCGCTTTGAATTTGACGAGTTCGGCGCGCCAATCACAAGCATCGCGTCCGCTTTGGGGGCCATTGCCTTCACCGCCTCCTGACGGTTGGTGGTGGCGTAGCAGATGTCCTCTTTATGCGGGCCGACGATCTTTGGGAAACGCGCCTGGAGCGCGGCCACGAGCTCTGCGGTGTCATCGACCGAGAGGGTGGTCTGCGTGATGAAGGCCAGTTGATCCGGATCCTTCGGAGTGATCGTGCCTACATCTTCGACCGTCTCGACAAGGATCACTTCGCCGTCCGGCAACTGTCCCATCGTACCGACGGTCTCTGGATGACCTTCATGACCGATCATCACCATTTGGAGGCCTGCCGCATGGTGGCGATCCGCTTCGATATGAACCTTCGACACAAGCGGGCAGGTCGCATCGACATAGACCATCTCTCGCCGCTCTGCCTCTGCCGGGACCGCCTTGGGCACACCGTGCGCCGAAAAGATCACGGGGCGGTCGTCGGGGCATTCGTCCAATTCCTCGACGAAGACTGCCCCCTTTTCGCGCAGGCCATCTACGACGTAGCGGTTGTGCACGATCTCGTGCCGCACATAGACGGGCGCCCCCCACTTCTCGAGCGCCATCTCGACAATTTTGATCGCGCGGTCGACGCCTGCGCAAAAGCCGCGCGGGGCCGCGAGGTACAATGTAAGAGGGGGCTTGGACACGCCGAATTCCTGAGCAGTTGCAGCGCACACGATACCTTTGGTCGCGCGCGACGCAACCGACACTTTTCTGAAAGCCCCAGAGACCCTACGTTTAAAGGACGTCATCGGAGGCAAGTTTGTGTTTCGGTTGCTTGGAGTGGCCGCTCTCTTAGGGATCTCTGCGCTGGCCTATGTGACCTTAACGGCCGCGGCGCCGGTTGGGATTCCGTATACAGAGTCCCGTGTCGTTTCCGCGGGTGCGGACATCTACGCGGCGCATTGCGCGGCGTGTCACGGCGCGGAGTTAAAGGGGGAGCCGCATTGGGAGTACCCCGACGCCGAGGGCTACATGCCCGCCCCACCACAGGACGGCACCGGGCACACCCACGACCACAATGACTTCATCCTCTTCAACACGGTGAAGTATGGGCCCGAGACAACCGTGTGTGTCGGGCGCAAAAGCCGGATGGGCGCCTTCGAAGGCATCCTTGAAGACGACGAGATTCTGGCGGTACTCGCCTACATCAAGAGTACTTGGCCCGACGACATCATCGAGCGGCATAACGCCATAAGCGGGCGACCGACATTTGACGGGTAAGGCGCGGTCTATTCGCTTGTTTCGACCGTCTCTCTCATCTCTTCGCGGGGTTCGCGCGGCGGGCGTCCGATCACCTGCTTGAGATCGTCAAGTTCAATGAAATTGTCTGCCTGGCGGCGCAGCTCATCCGCGATCATCGGCGGGTTGGAGCGAATGGTGGACACCACCGACACGCGCACGCCCTGCCGTTGCAGGCTTTCGATCAGGGGGCGGAAGTCCCCATCGCCTGAGAACAGGACGATGTGATCCACGCGCGGGGCCAACTCCATCGCATCGACCGTAAGCTCGATGTCCATGTTGCCTTTGACCTTGCGACGTCCCTGACTGTCGGTGAACTCCTTCGCCGGTTTCGTGACCATCGCAAAGCCATTGTAATGGAGCCAGTCGACCAGCGGCCGGATTGGCGAGTACTCATCGTTTTCCAGGAGTGCGGTGTAATAGAATGCCCGAAGGAGTTTGCCTCGGCGCATGAATTCTTCGCGGAGCAATTTGTAGTCGATATCAAATCCAAGGGCTTTCGCCGCTGCATAAAGGTTTGAACCGTCAATAAATAATGCAAGCCGCTCGTCTCTGTAGAACACGTTGTCTATTTCCTTTTTTAGCCGAGCTGACCGGTTTGTGTTGTTGTAAAAGGGATGGTACGAGCCCAGCCCGGCAACCCGAAATTAGTGGGTATTCATATTGGTTCAACTATACTTTCGGCCAGATGAACGCGCCCGCGGTTTTGTGGCCCTCGGGTCGAATATGGCGTCGGGTGAGAAGGATCCAATTGATGTCGTGCGCGATGCCGTTGCGGCGCTCGACAACAATCAAGTTACCATTGAGAGGGTGAGCCAGGCTTACAGCAGTCCAGCCTTTCCACCCGGGGCGGGCAGCGATTACGTAAACGCGGTCGCAGAGATCGAGACTGACCTGTCGCCCGCGGATCTTCTTGACCATCTTCATTCAGTAGAGGTGCTTTTTGGTCGCGCGAGACGCGTCCGGTGGGCGTCAAGGACGCTCGATCTTGATCTTCTCGCTTTGGGGGATCTCGTTTTGCCGGATGAGAAGACTTTTCTGGAGTGGCACGGGCTTTCGTTGAGTGATCAGAAGGTGCGGACACCCGGGGAGATGATCCTGCCCCACCCACGGTTACAGGACCGGGCTTTTGTTCTCGTTCCTCTGTCTGAGATCGCGCCTGATTGGTACCATCCCGTGAGTGGACGTACGGTTGGCGAAATGCTCGGCGAAATC
>CAWUIX010000212.1:0-5137 GCA_963922395.1 uncultured Rhodobacterales bacterium
TCGAGCTCTATGGTCCGGGCTACTCCGAGACGTGGAAGTCGCTTTATGACCGGTTTAGTCTCGATTTCGAGACCTCGCTCGACTCGGATCAACCAGAGGAATACTGGCAGCGTTATCTTTACTTCAACGCTGGATGGTTCACCGCGCCCTGCCCGCGCGCGTTCGGTGCGCGGTTTACAGAGATGATGCGTGAGATCCGGGATGATCCGCCCAACGAGCTGATCTGCCAGCCGCTCTTTCCCTGGCTTGACCAGATCGCGCTCCCCTTGGCGATCCACGAAGCCGGCGGTGGGCGGCCCCCGGCCGGGCTCGCCCCGCTGGATGATGGGCGCGCGGCGTGTCATTGGCGCGCTTTGCCCCTGCTCTATGCAAAGGAAGACGACGCCATCGTCCGCCTGTTGGAGGAGGTGACCGCCCCCAACTGGCTCAAGAAGATCCTCAAAGAGTACGAGCCGTTCCGGCGCATCATCTATCAAGGCCGCGGCGCAAGGATCCGTGCCCTGTTTGACCGGGACGCCTTGCCCCGGCGCGAGCGAGCGATCCGAAACAGGATCAAATCGGAAAAACTCTGGATGCGATAAGGGTTCTATCGGATTCCTTGATTTGTCGGGTATAGTCTCCCGAAAACAGGGAACCGGAAGCCAAAGAATGCCATCAGATTCCAGCCTTCCCGGCGATGCCAACTATGCTGACATGGTGGCAGAAAGCCTGATGCCCGGACGCAAGGATGCCGTGCGCCGTCTCTTCAACGCGCAAGGCGCCCCCGCCCCCACCATTCTCTGGTCACCGGAGCCACGGGAATTGCCGAACGCCCAGATGCGCCGTTTCGCCCAGATCATGGAGACCTGGCGCGACGAGGATGGGCGGGTGCTTAAGGCAAGCTTTGAACTCGACGCGTTTGATGCGCTGCGCGACTGGATCATGCTGGTGCAGCCCGATGGCGAGGATTTCGAGTACACCTACTATGGCGCCGGGATCATCAATCACTACGGGCGCGACCTGACCGGTCAGCATGCGAGTGACATTGGCGGCTATATCTCGCAGTTCTTTTCCGGCCTCTACCGCGCCGCGATAGCCCGCGGCGAATGGGTCATGTCGGAACACGAACCGCCCGAATCCGTTTTTGTCCGTAGCTGGCGCCGGGTGATTGTGCCGATGTATGACGCCGATCAGGCGGTGTCACTCTTCGCGGTTCTCAACATACCGGAGAACGAACTCCGTGCCGGGCTCGAATTGATGCCCGACCCGGTGTTCGTGATCGCACCGTCGCTCAATGTCCAATATGCGAACCGCTCTGCGATCCGGATGTTCGATTTGAGCCCGACACGCCAGGCGGGCGAAACACTTCTGGATCTGACCGGTATCCGCCTGGAGAACGTGCCGCCGGCCGAAGAGATGCTCGCCTCCGGCCAGGTCGTCGACAGCATCCAGCTGACGCTGAAGGGCGGGATTGCTGAGCGTCTGGTCATGACTGTGAGTGCCGCAGAGCACCGCAGCCGCCCCTACTATGTCGTCGTAATGCGCCTGATCCCGACCTAATCTTTGGATGGCATCGGGCGGCGCCCGGTTGCCGCCCCCCGTTCAATCCCCTACACCGGGCCGCAAAACCGGACGTCAGGGAGAGGATAATGACGGACACGACCCAGGGCTTTGATACGCTGCAAATTCATGGCGGCGCCCACCCCGATGCGGCCACCGGCGCGCGCCAGACACCGATCTATCAATCGACCGCTTTTGTCTTTCGCGATGCCGAGCATGCCGCGGCACTCTTTAACCTGCAGGAAGTGGGCTTCATCTACTCGCGCCTGACGAACCCTACTGTTTCGGCGCTGGCGGACCGCATCAACGCGCTCGAAGGGGGCGCAGGCACGATCTGCTGCTCCTCGGGCCACGCCGCGCAGATCATGGCGCTTTTCCCGCTTATGGGCCCCGGCTGCAATATCGTGGCCTCCACCCGGCTTTACGGCGGAACGGTCACGCAGTTCAGCCAGACGATTAAGCGGTTCGGCTGGTCCTGTACCTTCGTCGACTTCGACGATCTTGCAGCACTCGAAGCAGCGGTGGACGACAACACCCGCGCGATTTTCTGCGAGTCCATCGCGAACCCTGGCGGCTACATCACCGACCTTGATGCGGTGGCTGCGGTGGCCGACAAGGTTGGCCTGCCGCTCATCGTCGACAATACATCGGCCACGGCATACCTCTGCCGCCCGATCGATCACGGCGCAACGCTCGTCGTGAACTCCACGACCAAGTACCTGACCGGCAACGGAACGGTCACGGGCGGTGCGATCACGGATTCGGGCAAGTTTGACTGGACGGCTTCGGGCAAATTCCCGTCGCTGTCAGAACCTGAGCCCGCCTATCACGGGCTGGCCTTCCATCCTGCCCTTGGCCCGATGGCGTTCACGTTCCACTCCATCGCTGTGGGCTTGCGCGACCTAGGCATGACGATGAACCCGCAGGGCGCGCATTACACGCTGATGGGGATCGAGACGCTGTCGCTCCGCATGGAAAAGCACGTGGCCAATGCCAAGAAAGTTGCCGCGTGGCTCGAGCAAGACGACCGGATCGAGGCCGTGACCTACGCTGGGCTGCCGTCTTCGCCGTATTACGGCCGGGTGGAGAAGATCTGCCCGAAAGGTGCGGGCGCCCTGTTCACCTTCGCGGTGAAGGGCGGTTACGACGCCTGCGTGAAACTGATCGACTCCGTCGAGCTCTTCAGCCACGTGGCGAACCTCGGCGATGCCCGCTCGCTGATCATCCACTCCGCCTCTACCACCCACCGCCAGTTGAGCCCGGAGCAACAGGAAGCGGCAGGAGCGGCTGCCAATGTTGTCCGTGTGTCGATTGGGATCGAGGACGCTGACGACATCATCGCCGATCTGGATCAGGCGCTGGCGAAGGCGACAGGGTAACTGAAAAAGACCCGGTGCCGCCAAACACGCGGCACCGGTACCAATCCGTTTGGAGTGCGGTCAGAACGATTGAACCGCAACGGCCAAGACGAGCATTGTCGTCATGATCGGCCCCCAGAGCTTGCGCTCCGCCCTTGAGGGCGTGATCCAGTTCAATACAGCGCTCACGGTATTTACAGCGATTGCAGCCCATCCCGTCCACAGTGGCCAATGAGGAAAACGTCCATCGGGGGAGAGGATTGCACATGCCATTCCGACCAGAATCGCGATAGAACCCGCGGCTATGAACCGGTCAGACGGCGGCAAGGGCCCGTCGACCTGTCCACCTTGCGTGAGCCTGCCCCAAGGGGCTCCGAAGATCAGCGCGATTTGGAAACCGATCACTCCAACGATCATCGCACAATAGAGATATGCCATCGCTCTGCCCTGCTGCCTGACGCGCCTTTGCGTGATCAACGATCTTGTTGTGTGAACACCGCGTCGCTCGATCTTCTCTCCGCTGGCACCTAAACCTGCTTCCTCGTAGGATACGCACTTTAAGCAACAGAAAGAACCCAATGGGACGCGACACCCAACTGATCCTTTGCCCTTTGAACCTGCGCCACGTGAAGCTCAACACGCGCGCTTTTGACGAAGCTGTTGCCATGGCGCGGCGGCGGGGTGCGAAGCTTTTGGTGGCGACGGTCGCGCCAGAGATGGAGCGCAATCTGAACATCCGGGACGCGGCTGAATACTGGACCGAGCAGCTTGATGCGTTCCTGGCCGCGCGGGGGCCCAAGGATGTGGAAGTGGAATATGTCGTTCGGACCGGAGCGGTGCATCGGCAAATCGTTAAACTGGCCGAAGAGCGTGAGGTCGACGTGATCGTGATGGAGGCCGCGAACCCCAGGATCCAGGATTACCTGCTCGGCACGACGGCCAGCCACGTGGTCACCCACGCGGAATGTTCGGTCTTTGTCGTTCGGGGATAAAGGCAGCAGATCTAGAGTAACTCTGCCGGAGTGATCCCCCCCAAGGATTGGGAGGGATCGGAGTTTCAGAAGGCTCAGAGTTTCTTGTGTTCTTGCCGCAGTGCGAGCCAGAGGCAGTAGCACATGATCAGGATCACGAGCGTGAACGGGATGCCCATGGACACCGCAGCGCCTTGGAGCGCGTTCAGGCCGCCTCCGAGGAGCAGCGCAATAGCGACCAACCCTTCGAGCGTGCACCACCAGACCCGCTGAACGACAGGCGCATCAAGCTTGCCACCAGCAGTGATCGTATCGATCACCAGTGATCCGGAGTCCGATGACGTGACAAAAAAGATCACGATCAGGATCAGCGAGATCGGCGCGATGATCGAGTAAAGCGGCAGCTCTTTCAGGAAGCCGAACAAGGCACCTTCCGGGGCATAGCTGTCGATCACTGTTGCGCGGACGCCTTCGGCCCCACCGGCATTGAGCATGTCAATGGCAGCACCGCCGAACGTGGACATCCAGAGAGCGCAAACCGCCGTTGGCGCGATCAATGCGCAGAGCACGAATTCCCGCACCGTCCGTCCGCGAGAGATCCGGGCGATGAACATGCCCACAAACGGCGACCATGCGATCCACCAGGCCCAGTAGAAGGTCGTCCAGCCGTGGAAGTAGCTGGTGTCTTCTCGTCCGAACGGGTTCGACAGCGCAGGCAGCATCATGATGTAGTCTGCCATGACCGAGAAATACCGTGAGATGGCGGTTGCGACGCCGGTCATCGCGATCACAAAGATGAACAGGCCAACGGCCATCACCATGTTGATTTCAGAGAGCCGTTTGACGCCCGCATCCATGCCGAGCATGACCGAGCCAAGCGCGATGATCGTAATCCCAACGATGATGATCACCGTCAGTGTCGGAGTCTGCGCGATGCCAAAGACCTCGTTCAACCCGGCTGCGACCTGCTGCGCGCCCAGACCCAGCGATGTGGTCAGGCCGAACAGCGTGGCGAAAACGGCAAGCGTGTCGATGAGGTGCCCCCAGAAGCCCCAGACCCGTTCGCCTAGAAGCGGGAAGAACGCGGACCGCAGGGTCAGAGGCAGGTTGAGGTTATAGGCAAAGATCGCAAGCGCCAGGCCAACAGCGGCGTAGACCGCCCAGCCCTCAAGCCCCCAGTGGTGGATGGTTCCGACGATCCCGATGTACTCGTTCCCCGGCTGGGTAATGTCCACGTTGAGTGGCCGGGCTCCGCCGTCCTCTGCAAAG
>CAWUIX010000213.1:0-5122 GCA_963922395.1 uncultured Rhodobacterales bacterium
CAGCTCGTCGAAGCCGGGAATGTCCATTTCAGAGACTTTGAGCATCTCCTGAAGGATGAACTGGGTGTCTTTCACAGGCGCGGAATAGGTGGGCATGAGGGTCTCCGATTAAAGGCTTATTCGGCGGCGTTCTTTGTCTGCTTCAGCGAGGCGATCATGTCTTCGCCCCACTTGAGCTGCTCTTTTAGCTCGTCGATCGCTTCGTTCAGCTCGTCGCGCTGGCGCACCATGGCCTCCAGACGCTCCTGGGCAAGCTCATAGGTCTTGGACAGCTGCGTCAGCTGCTGGTCGCCCGCATCGTAGAGGTTAAGAAGCTGGCGGATGTCTTCGAGGCTGAAGCCAAAGCGCTTGCCGCGCAGGATAAGCTTCAACCGGGCCCGGTCGCGCCGGGTAAAGAGCCGTTTCGTCCCTTCGCGGATTGGAAACAGAAGCTCTTTCGATTCGTAAAAGCGCAACGTGCGCGGCGTCACGTCATACGCCTTGCACATCTCGCGAATGGTCATCAGATCTTCGGTCACGTCATACGTCCTTGTATCATCGGAGCACCGGATCTGGCCGGGTCGCCCTCACAATACAAGCTAAGTTGACGTTTACGTAATCACAACGTTACGTCAATTTCGTGATCTTTTGTGAATTGGCCCGTGACGTAGGGTCACGACGCAAAAATCTTGCGCAGGCTCACGCCTCATCAACCAGGCGCTGGGTCTCTGCGCGAAGATCGGACAGCTCCTGAATCGTTGCATCCAGCCTTGCTCGTTCCTCATCCAGAACGCCAAGCTGACGATCCGCGAGGCGGAGAAACTCCTCAAACTGCGCCTTCGAGCCTTTTTCCTCATAAAGGAGCAGCCACTGCCGGATCTCTTCCAGACTAAATCCAAACCGCCGCCCACGCAGGATCAGCGTCATCCGCGCGGTCTCCCGCGGACCGAAAAACCGCGACCGCCCTTCGCGGTCGGGGCTCAGAAGCTCGATATACTCGTAATAGCGAAGTGTGCGCGGCGTCACATCGAACTTCGCGCACATCTCTTTGAATGTCAGACGCTCGTCAGACATCGCTCCTCCATGTCGGAAACTATATGACCGTCGATGCGTCTGGGGAACCATGCAAAAGTCGAATTGCGGCTTGCCGCCTATTTGTCCCAGCGACATAAGGGCAGGGCGCAACAAAGGCCCTGTCCGATGGAAGATCCCCGCGCCGCCACCGCGCGCCAGTTCATTTCCGCTCTGCCCCATTGCCGTGCGCTCGGCATGACGCTTGTCGATATCGGGGACGGCGCCGCGACCATCGAGATGCCCTATGACACCCGCTTTGTCGGCGACCCGTCCACCGGGGTGATCCATGGGGGCGCGGTGTCGGCACTGATGGACACTTGCGGGGGGGCTGCGGTCATGAGCCACCCTGAAAGCCCGTCCGTCACCGCAACGCTTGACCTGCGGATCGACTACATGCGTGCCGCAACCCCGGGCCAGACCATTCGCGCAGAGGCGAATTGCTACCACATCACGCGATCTGTCGCCTTCGTCCGCGCCGTTGCGATGGACGACGACACGGATCGTCCCGTTGCAACCGCCACCGGCGCCTTCACGGTTGAGGCGAGGCGCGCGCAAACATGAAACGCAGCCGCCCCGAACCCGTTCAGGTCATCAAACAACGCCGCGACACCGCGCTCAAAGCGCTCGCCGAAGGTGTGCCCTATATCACCTATCTCGGCATCCGCTTCGAACGGCGCGGGGACGAGCTCACCGCACTCCTGCCTTTCGACGAAAAACTCATCGGCAACCCGATGCTGCCGGCGATCCACGGCGGCGTCACGGCGGCCTTCCTGGAAACGGCCGCCATCATCGAACTCAGCTGGTCGATGCTCTGGGATGACATTGAAACGGGCCGGATAGACGCCGAGACCCTGTCCCACGACACCCTGCCGCGCCTGCCAAAGACCATCGACTTCACGGTCGACTACCTGCGCTCTGGCCTCCCGCGCGACGCCTATGCCCGCGCCCGCGTGAACCGATCCGGCCGGCGATACGCCTCGGTGCATGTCGAAGCCTGGCAGGACAATCGGGATAAGCTCTTCGCGCAGGCCACGGGACATTTCCTGATGCCGCCGCGCGACCGACCCGCCGATGAGTGAGGCTGCCACGCGGCCGCTCACCCACGGCCGCGTCCTGAAAATCGCCGTCCCGATCGTACTGTCGAACGCGACCGTTCCGATCCTCGGGATCGTGGACACCGGCGTCGTCGGCCAGATGGGCGAAGCGGCCCCCATCGGCGCGGTTGGCATCGGCGCGATCATCCTCTCAGCGATCTACTGGATCTTCGGCTTTCTCCGCATGGGCACCGTGGGCCTCACGTCGCAGGCCATCGGCGCGGGCGATCAGGCAGAGGCAGACGCACTGCTGACCCGTGCGCTTATGATCGGAACGGCGGGGGGCGTCTTTGTCATCCTCCTCCAGATCCCGATCTTTGCCGGATCCTTCCTGATTGCTCCGGCAAGTGCGGAAGTGGAAAGCCTCGCGCGCGACTACATGACCATCCGCGTCTGGTCCGCACCCGCGGCCATCGCGCTTTACGGCATCACCGGCTGGCTGATCGCGCGGGAGCGGACGACCCAGGTCCTGATCCTTCAGGTCTGGATGAACGGCGTCAACATCGTGCTCGACCTCTGGTTCGTGCTGGGCCTTGGCTGGGGCGTCGAGGGCGTGGCCATTGCGACATTTATCGCCGAATGGACCGCGCTCGGACTGGGCCTCTGGTTCTGCCGGGAACCGTTCCGCCGGCCCGACTGGCGCAACTGGGACCGGGTCTTTGACCGGGTGAAGTTACGCCGCATGGCGACCGTCAACGGCGATATCCTGATCCGTTCGGTCCTGTTGCAGGCGATCTTTGTCTCCTTCCTCTTTCTGGGCTCGGATTTTGGCGATGTGCCCCTTGCCGCCAATCAGGTGCTCCTGCAATTCCTCCACGTGACCGCCTACGCGATGGACGGGTTCGCCTTCGCGGCAGAAACACTGGTGGGTCAGGCCATGGGTGCGAGGGCGCGCGCCGCCCTCCGCCGTAGTGCGATCCTCACGAGCCTTTGGGGTCTGGCGACGGTCACTGTCCTCGCAATCATCTTCGCGCTCGCCGGACCGGCGCTCATTGATCTCATGACAACCGCGCCGGAGGTGCGCGCAGAGGCGCGCGACTACCTGATCTACATGGTACTTGCGCCCCTTCTCGGGGTTGCCGCCTGGATGTTTGACGGGATCTTCATCGGCGCGACACGCACCCGCGACATGCGCAACATGATGGCCATTTCAGCCCTGGTCTACGCGGGGGCCGTAGCCCTTCTCATTCCGGCCGTCCAAAACCACGGGCTGTGGCTCGCGCTTCTGATCTCTTTCGCGGTGCGGGGCGCGACGCTTGCGATCCGCTACCCGCGCCTTGAGGCTGCTGCGGGTTGAGAGGTTAGGCTCGACGCCTTTGGCGCCGATCCGTCGGGGGCTTTGCCCCCGAACCCCCAGAGTATTGTCGCCAAGATGAAGAGGGATCAGAGAAGGGTGAGCACGGCCTCGGGCGGTCGTCCCAGCGCGGCGCGGTTTCCCGAGATCACCACCGGTCGTTCGATCAGGATCGGATGGGCCGCCATGGCCGCGATCAGAGTATCCTCGTCGCTGTCTTTCTTCAGGCCGGAGGTGCGGAACTGTGCCTCGCCCGTTCGCACAAGATCTGTCGCAGGGCGCCCGAGTTGTTGGAGAACAGCCCGCAACTCGTCTTCGCTCGGTGGATCGTCGAGGTATCGTCGGATCACAGGCTCTTGGCCGCGCTCTTGCAACAGAGCCAGGGTTTGGCGGGATTTCGAACAGCGGGGATTGTGCCAGATCGTGAGGGTCACGCCCAAGCCTCCTTATCCTGGCCCACGGCCTCTCTGACGTTGGCAAAGCCGTCCCGCTCCAGCAGGGCATCGAGGCCTGTCAGGATCTCTTGCACCAGCGACAGGCCACCATAGACGAGCCCCGTATAAAGCTGAACGGCGGACGCGCCTGCCCGGATCTTGGCGTAGGCGTCTTCCGCCGAGGCCACCCCGCCCACGCCGATGAGGGCGATCTTGCCGCCCGTCAGGCGCGAGAGCCGGGCCAGAACCCGTGTCGATCGCTCAAAGAGCGGCACCCCCGAAAGGCCCCCGGCCTCGGACGCATGGAGACTGCGCAACCCCGACCGATCGAGCGTTGTGTTCGTCGCAATGATTGCATCGAGGTTCGCGGCCAGGGCGACCTCTGCCAGATCGTTCACTTCCGCGTCCGTCAAATCCGGCGCGATCTTCAGGAAAACGGGTACTTCTTTGGACAGCGTCCCCCGAACTTCCATGACGCCGTCCAACAACGCCGCCAGCGCCGATTTCCCCTGCAGATCGCGCAGCTTCTCGGTGTTTGGCGAGGACACATTCACGGTCGCGAAATCGACGAAAGGCCCACAGACCTCCAGCACCCGGGCGAAGTCGGCGGACCGATCCGCGCTGTCCTTGTTCGCTCCCAGATTCAGACCGACCGGCACGCCTCCTGCAGGGCGTGCCGCGAGGCGGGCCGCGATGACGTCCGCTCCGTCATTGTTGAACCCGAAGCGGTTGATCGCCGCCCGGTCTTCGGACAAGCGAAAGAGGCGCGGGCGCGGGTTCCCGGCCTGCGGCCGTGGCGTTGCAGCGCCCACTTCGAGAAAACCGAACCCGGAGTCCATCAGGGGCGAGAGCGCCTCTGCGTTCTTGTCAAACCCGGCGGCGAGGCCGAGCGGATTGGCCAGGGAAAGCCCTGCAACCTTAGTGGAGAGGCGTGATGATCGCACCGGCCCCAACCGCGGACCCAGCCCTGCATTCAGCGCCTTCAAAGCAATACCATGGGCGCGTTCGGGATCGAGGCGCCGGAGAAGCGGCAGGCCCACCCGTTCCGCGAGGGTCATTCCACGCCATCCGGCAGGATATGGGCGCCGCCCGGGCCAATGGGCAACCGCCGCGCCCAAAGGACGTCGCCCAGTCGAAGGGGCCGGTAGAGATGGGGGAAGAGTGCCCCCCCGCGAGAGGGCTCCCACTTCAGGGGCTCAAGGGTATCTGCCTCAAGCGCCAACACCCAAAGACCGGTCTCCCCGCTA
>CAWUIX010000214.1:0-5089 GCA_963922395.1 uncultured Rhodobacterales bacterium
TCCAGTTCTTTCCGGCCGAAGCCGGCCAACGAGATATCTTTAACAATATAATCCTTCGGCATCCTGCAGCCTCGCTCCACGCCATTGCGTTTTGCGGGGGCTTAACACCCAGAAGGTGAAGGGACAACAAACCTAGCCAGGAATTCCTGCTGGTGTTTGTGGAAGGCCTTTCCGCCAGTCTGTTCCGGCGGCCATGACGCAGGATTGGCCGTTTGGCATCGTCATGATGATAGTCCAGGTTCCGCTTTCATCGGATGCCCAAACCTCAAAGATACTTTCGGAGTTTCGAAGGCCGCCGCCAGAGAAAGTCTCGCCATAGTTCTTGGTCAGACGTTCTGTGACAACAGCGCGGTCTGCACAGGCCATTTGGGATTGAGCCGCCGCAGGTACAGTAAATGCTACCGTTAAGAGTACTGCCGATAACGTGCGCATAGGGGTCTCCTTTCCGCAGCCCACAAGGGGCCACTTTCGCGCCTTGAGCCTCTCCCTGAATGCGTGTTTCTTGTGGTTGCCCTTTAGAGATACGTGCTTTTTGGCGAATTTCTCTTAACTCGCGCGAGCACGTGATCCCTTGTGAAGGATCGTAGCACGTTTGTTACGTTAAAGCCGGAAACGCTCAATTTTTGGGCATTTTATGGAGGATACCGTGTCCAGAAAGCCGCGGGCATGGCAGCGTATGCTTTCGGGTCGGCGTCTGGATCTTCTGGATCCGACCCCCGTGGACGTCGAGATCGAGGATATTGCGCATGGTCTTGCCTTCGTCGCGCGGTGGAACGGGCAAACTAGGGGAGATTTTCCTTATTCTGTTGCAGAACATTCGTTGTTGGTTGAGGAACTCTTTCGCAGGCTCGACCCCAAGGCCCCGCCAAAATGGTGTCTCGCTGCGTTGCTGCATGACGCGCCGGAATACGTGATCGGCGACATGATCAGCCCTGTGAAGGCCGCTGTGGGGCCTGGGTATGGCGAGTTGGATGCGCGGTTGTCGGCCGCTGTGCATTTGCGGTTTGGACTGCCTGCCGCCCTTCCAAAAAAGGTCAAACGTGCAATCAAGAAGGCGGACCGCATGTCGGCCTGGCTCGAGGCGGTCCAGATCGCCGGATTCTCCTCCGATGAGGCGGACAAGTTCTTCGGGCGTCAGGATGAGGCGTTGATCGATGGGGTCGAGATTCGGCCTCGGCCACCTGTTGAAGTCCGCGCGGCGTATTTGGAACGTCACCGAGCTCTTTTAGAACAAGTCAGCGTTTAGCGGGCTAGATCGTGAAACCTACAGTGGGGCACCACCGCCCCGCTGATTGAAGGCCGATTGGCGCACCGTCCGACCAGATCGGGCTGTCTTCCGACGCGGTCCAACCTGCCAGTTGGTCATCCTCAAAAATCAGTGTCAGGCCATTGGGCCAGGATACGGTTCGCCAGATGGCATCTTTGCATAAGGTAGCCGAGGATGTAGCACCGGTCTGACCCGAAAGGCGGTTTACAGCGGACACGGCGCCATCGATGTGGCGGCCAAACCCAATTTCGAGCCCGGTTCCCGACACGCCCAATCCGGTTTCCGACGGAACCGCCCAACCGTGGTTGTCCATCCGCGTCCCAGCACTGGAACATGCGGAAATGATTAAGACGACCGCAAGCAGGCTGAAAGGGCGCGTCACCTCGGGCTGCGTTTGGCCAGGATTCGTTGGAGCGTTCTTCGATGCATGTTCAATCTGCGCGCCGTTTCGGAAACATTGCGATCGCAGAGTTCGTAGACACGTTGGATGTGTTCCCACCGCACGCGATCGGCGGACATTGGGTTTTCGGGAGGGGGTGGCAATTCATCGGCGCTGGCGAGAAGGGCGTCCATGATATCGTTCGCATCTGCCGGCTTTGAGAGATAATCTGTGGCCCCGATTTTGACGGCGGCCACTGCCGTTGCGATTGCGCCGTATCCTGTCAGAACCACGACGCGGCTGTCCGGGCGCTTTTCTCGAATAGCCTCTACAACGTCGAGCCCGTTCCCGTCGTCCAGTCGAAGGTCGATGACGGCATAGGCGGGAGGGCGCGACTGCGCGATTGCGCGTCCCGCAGCCACCGTTCCGGCGGTTTCGACGGAGAAGCCGCGCTTTTCCATCGCGCGCGCCAGACGCTTAAGAAACGGTTCATCGTCATCCACGAGAAGAAGTGACGCGTCTTCACCAATGTCTCGCAACGCACCGTCGGTCATAAATATTCCTCGCTCCCTTGGTCTCCCACGGGACGATAAGTCGGGCGCGCGACAGCGTCAAATAGAGGTCAGGCCGCGTCGAGGAAACAGGCCACTTGGCTGGCCATGTCTTCGGCCAGGATGTCCCGACGGAAGAACTCGACGAAGCCATGCTCGGGCAGCATCAGATAGGTGAAGGTAGAATGATCAACGAGATAGTAGTCGGGATCGCCGTCATGTTTCCGAGCATATGCTTTGTAGGCCGAGATCGCCCCTTGCACTTGTTCTTCTGAACCCGTGAGGCCAAGCATATCGTCGTGGATGTTCGCGGTGAAGTCATCCATCACATCGGGCGTATCTCTGCCAGGATCGACCGAGATGAAGACCGGGCGAACATCGTGACCCATCTCTTCAAGGTAATCGACCGAGTCGGCATTCCGGACCGTGTCCAGCGGGCAGACGTCAGGGCAGAACGTGTAACCGAAATAGACCAATGCGGGTTTGTCCAACACATCAGTCTCAGTGACAGTCTCGCCTGTTTCAGAGATCAGCGTGAATGGCCCGCCGATCTGTGCGGTTCCGCCCGCAACGACGGAGGCGCGGCACCCGGCGAACTGGTCATCGCCTGATGGAACAAGCGTCATAACGGCAACGGCCCCAAGACCAGCGACTGCAACGACAGCCGCACAGATTGCATAGAGAAGTGTCCGATCCATTCCAGCACCACCGCGTTGGTTGCTTATACCACGGGATCGTATTTAGGGTCGTTCCACGTGCTTATCGAGACGTAGAGACCGACAATGGCCAATCCGACCGCAGGACTTTTTGACGCAAGTCACCGCGTGAATTGGGTAAGACTGCGCACACTGATCGTGCTGCGTTGGATTGCCATCGCCGGGCAGCTGTCCGCGATCACGGTGGCCCAGCGCCTGTTTGATCTGAATCTTGAGCTTGGGCTGGCCTTCATTGCGATCGGGGCATCGATCACAGCCAACCTGATCGCTATCTTCGTTTATCCCGAGAACAAGCGACTGACAGAATTCGAGGTGTCGATGCACCTGATCTTCGACATCTTCCAGTTGTCGTTTCTATTGTACCTGACTGGTGGGCTTCACAACCCGTTCGCGCTGCTCATCCTCGTGCCAGTCACGGTGTCCGCCACGGCCCTGCGCGCCAAGACAACCGTTGTAATCGGAACGTTGGCGATTGTGCTGGTCACGACCCTGACAACAATCCACGTGCCTTTGAGGACTGATCTTGGCTTTGTAATGCGGATGCCGTCTGATTTTGTTCTGGGCTTTTGGACCGCGATTGTCATTGGCGTAATATTCTTGTCCGCTTTTGCCCAACGTGTGACGTCGGAAGTCTACGCGATGTCCGATGCTTTGGCCGCGACACAGATGGCACTTGCGCGGGAGCAGAAGCTGACAGATCTCGGTGGAGTGGTTGCTGCGGCTGCCCATGAGCTGGGAACGCCCTTGGCGACAATCAAACTGGTGAGTTCGGAGCTTATTGAAGAGCTGGGGGACGATCCTCAATTGCGCGAGGATGCTGCTTTGATCCGGGAGCAGGCAGATCGGTGTCGCGATATCCTTCGATCCATGGGTCGAGCGGGCAAGGATGACCTTCATCTGAAACGCAGTCCGATTGGTGCCATTGTGCGCGAGGCCGCGGAACCGCACGAGGACCGAGGGGTTCGCATCAACTATGACATCGCACCGTTTGAGGGTGCGGACGCGCGACAGCCGGTGGCCGAACGACGGCCGGAGATCATTCATGGGCTTCGGAACCTAATCCAGAACGCTGTCGACTTTGCCAATGAAGATATATGGATCGATATTCGATGGGATCCGAGGCGGATCCTGATCCGCATTATCGATGACGGACCGGGATTTCCGTCGGGCGTCCTGGGGCGCATCGGGGATCCGTTTGTGACATCCAGAAAAGGTTCCGGATCTGCATCGAGTCGCCCCGGTTATGACGGGATGGGTCTTGGCCTCTTTATTGCGAAGACCTTGCTTGAACGGTCGGGTGCGGAGCTGAGCTTTGCAAACGGGAAGGATCCGTTTCTGGACGATCCCTTTGTTGCAGAGCGAACCGGCGCGATCGTAGACGCGACGTGGCCACGTCCAGCAATCGAAGTCGAAGACAAAGAGTCGGCGCTCGGTCTTGGGCAAAACGTACCAATTGACGCATGAGCCGGTGGATTAGGGATTCGTTAACGAATCTTTAGAAGGTTCTAACCGGGAAACTTGGTGTCTGGACGTGCCATTATTGCAAGCGGGATCAATACCGCTTCTCTTGTCGGTATTTGCGGCATCTGGGGCCGCGTGGGTCGCCGGGCTCGCCTACTTGCGTCGTGGTCTGCTCTTGAAACAGGCTCATCGTTCGGAAGCTGGGGGTCCGGTCTTTCTTTTCGAAGACGAATGCCTTCTGGACGCGACCCAGGAAGCCCAGGATCTCTTGCTCTTCGCGAAAGCCAAAGACACAGATCTAAAGGGGCTTTTGGATCTGTTGTCCGCCCATTTTCCGAATCTCGCCACCAAGATCTCATGCTTAGACAAGGATCATCAGACGACCATCTTGTCGTCCGATGGTCGCACGCGTCTTGTGGCTGTGAAGGTCGGAACGCGCGTACGGATCTCCCTGATAGACCCAAACAGCGAGGACCGCGGAATCACCCTGAGCCCCGTGATATTCCGGTCGATCCTTCGTGAGCTCGATACCATTCGGTCCACGGTGGATTCTTTTGAGTTCATGGCCTGGAGAGAGAGCAGGGATGGCGAGCTGATCTGGTCGAATAAGGCTTACATGCGACGCCTATCAGAATCTCCGGTCGACCCGTCATCCAACAGCCGTCGCGTGTTTGGCTCACAGGAGCTGGACCGAACGATCGCTGGTAATGGTCCG
>CAWUIX010000215.1:0-5084 GCA_963922395.1 uncultured Rhodobacterales bacterium
AAGACCGGTTGATCCTGCGCCGCAACTTCGACCTTCCGGCCTATGCGGATGCATTCGGGGATGAGGTGGAGGGCTTCAAGCGCGCCTTCCAGGCCCTCCTTCATTTCTCTGACCATGAAAGCCTGGATCTGAAAGGGCGAAGGATTGAGATCGATGGTCCGCTTGATATGGCATCCATCTCTACACTCTCGACGTTCGAAATCCGGCGCGTGGTGCGCAATGGTCAGATCAATTGCGTCGCATCGCCGAATTGGGATCCAGATGAACATGTCTCTGACGGCTCCTATAGCACTAACGCGCCGCTCACGCTGAGCAACGTCACAAATGTCGCCAATATTCCCGTCGGGGCCCACGTCACTGGGGCGGGCGTTGGTCGCGAAATCTATGTGACGGCGCGGAGCGTCGGGGCCCAAACGCTTACACTATCAAAGCCACTTCATAGCCCGGCGGCAACGCAGTCCTACACGTTTACACGCTACAAGTACGCGTTTGATTTTTCGGGATTTCAGGTGTTTTCGCGACTTCAACTCGACAATATTGATATCGAATGCAACGGCATCGCGTCTGGTGTTCTTCTCGCCCCGTCGGGCAGCCAAATGCACATTCGCGATTGTTGGTTCACCAAACCCAAGCACCGCGGGATCACGTCACACGGTGTTGGCTGTCAGGGCCTCCAGATCGACGGCTGTAATTTCATTTCCGACGAGCAGTCGATCGCGGCGACAGACCGTGAGAGCATCGCTCTCAATGCCAATGCAAACGATCTGAAGATCCGCGACAATCGGTTCCAAAGGTTCGGGACCTCCATGGTTCTGGGCGGAACAGGCAACCTCGTTGTCGGCAATCACTGGTTTCAGGGGGACACAGTTACAGACGGGCCACGTGTCGCCGGCCTTGTGTTTACAACGCCGAACGTGAAATCCGTCGTGACAGGAAACTACATCGATAACTCGTTCATCGAGATGACGAACGAGCATGACGCGACACCGGACTTTGCAAGCCAGTTCTCATTCGGGGCGCTGACGATCACTGGCAACGTATTCACCGCGAACGATGCCGCCGCCTGGTCATCCTTCATTACGGTGACGCCCTATGGCGCGGGACACTTTCTCCAAGGGCTTTCTGTGATCGGCAACGTCTTTAAGTCGATCAATGGAGAGATTGACCGAGTGGAGAAGGTGGATACCTCGATTGCCGATTTGGACCACTCGCGAACACGCAATGTCACGTTCGAAGGGAATACATTCAACGGCATAGGGCAGAATACCATCAACCCGATTACGCTTGAATTCGATCAGCCAGCGCCGTTGCAAAGCTGGCAACTGGACGTGTCTGCCTTCCTCCCGTTCTCGGGATGGGCGCGAGAGGTGACTGCCGTTGTATCCGAGGGACCGACGGTTGATGCATCCTCCAACGAGGTTTTTGCTGCGCCCTATGTGACGACGCTGGACGGACCGGACAAGAATATGGTCCGCGTAACGTGGCCAGAGCCTGTCTCTGGACGGGTACATGTTACCGCGCGTTCGGATCGACCGATCTAAGCGAAAAGGTCACGCGGCTCTAGGACAAACGCTTTCCCGAAACCTCCGTTGAGAAAAGCGCTGGTTGGCAAAAAGCGGACAAATCGAAAATCAGCAAAGTCGATATAGAGCTTTGATTTGGGATGCGTCTCGAGCCAGCCTGCGCGCAGGTGTTCGTGCTCGGGCTCATCCCGGCTCACAAAGCTGGCCTGAACCTGTACGGTCAGGCGTGGGTAAGTTAGCGGGTCCCCCTTTTCTCCGGGCTCTCCCACAAGAAGCGAGCAAACCGGATCAATATCCAATGCGCGCGTGTGGTGGGAAAGATCGGACACAAGACTGATCGGAGTGCCGTCGGGGCTCTGCCCAACCGCGATGCGGCTGACCATCGGTTGGCCCGTGCCTGGCTCCCGCACACCGAGCGCACCAAATCTAGCCTCCTTGAGTAAGGATTGCGCCAAGGCGCGCGCTTCGGCGTCGGTGGGCCGTATCGGCGAAGGCGATTTCATAGGAGTAGGGCGTCGCACCCCTTCTGATACAGGTCAAGGTGTCTGCATCCTGCTTCCGCCAAACTAGGGCCCAGAAGACTGGAGGAAACGCGATGTATTCACATGTTCTACTGCCCCTGACGTCTGATCACGGACCCAACGCAGAGGCGGCCATGCGGGCAGCCCGCCTTCTTGCTGGAACCGACGGTAAGATCAGTGCCTTGACTGTTATCGAAGGGATTCCGCCAATGGTAGCGTCCGAATTGCCTGCTGGAATGCTAGAACGCCAGCGGCAAGCCGTCCTGGACTCGCTTCGGGACTATGTCGGCGGCGACATGGAGGCGCATGTGATAACGGGTCATGCAGCGCGCACGATCCTGGACTTTTCGAACGATCGCCAGGTCGATTGTATCGTGATCGCCTCGCACGATCCCGGATTACAGGACTACTTCCTCGGCTCGACCGCGGCACGCGTTGTGCGGCACGCCCATTGCACGGTTCACGTGGTGCGTTGATGTCGTTCATGTCATAGATGGTCCTGCAAAGGGAGGACCATCCATGCCACGCATCGTCGCGGGAGCCGATCTTCAGACGGTCATCACCACTTTCGAGGTAACCCCGGGCACCTGTCAGGACCTTCTGGACGAATTGTCCGGGACCTACGCCGACTTCATTTCTAAGCAGCCCGGGTTCATCGCCGCCGCGTTGCACGTGAACGACGCGCAGACTCGCATTGCGAATTACAGTCAGTGGGAACGTCGCGACGATTTCCTCGCAATGCTCAGGACGTCTGAGATGCGAGAGCACAATCGGCGCTTTTCGAAGTTGTGCCGAAGCTTCGAGCCGGTGATGTACGAGGTCGCGGAGAGTTTCGACTGAGTCTCAGAACTCCGACCAAAGGGAGATCGTAATCCCCAGATCTTCGGAGTTCTCCAGACCTGAAATGACGCCTGCCTCCAGCTTGAGGCGCTTGTTCAAAGTGCGGACCGCGGAAGTTTGGAAACGAATGGTCGTCTCTGAGTTCGAGCCATCCGCTTGGACTTGGCCATAAAATAACCATCGCTCGTTGGTTTTGACTCCGATGGTTGTGTCAACTTTCCAGCTGTCATTCCCGATGTCGCGCCACCGATACTGCGCGTCGATGGCAGTCCAGTAAGGGCCGAGACGCCCCGCGCCGCCGCGCCCGATATGAGCGCCAAGAATGCTAAGGCGCGCATCGCGACCTGGGCGCTCTTCCTGTCCGAAGCCTAAGGACACGGCAAACTGATTGGGAGCGGAGCTTTCGGTTAGGGTATAGCGCCCCGTGACGATGCGTGTGCTCGTTTCTTCGCCCTCATTTACGTCCAAGACGAGTGTGAGGCGATCACCCACGCCATATTCTGCATAAAGCGTGGCACTCTCCTGGGGTGTCAGAACGCCGTTCTGATCCTCGCTCCAGACCAGCTCAATTCCGGTGGAGACAAAGACCTGATCATCGCCCCGCGCCCAAGGGCCTGCGCTGACGGGTGAGGGCAGGCCTCCGGCGAGATACGCGAAAACCAGAAGAGCAGGACTTTGGACGAAACGCAGCATGGTTAACCCCCGCTGCAAACACATCGTCAGGTTTGGTTAAGGTTTACTTAAAGCGACTGACCAAGCGCTTGCGTCAGGACAAACGCGCCGTGGTACAGGTCCGAAATTCCGCAACCGGGTCGGCCGCGCCGTCCAACCGGACGTCGACGAGCGCGTCACCTAAAAGCGCAGAAGCGGTTTCATTGAACTGCAACCCGTTCAGTACATTCCCGAATCCGCTGTCATAGACAGAGACCGTTCTACCTTCATTGGTGATGACTTGCCTGTCTGTGACGATTGTATTGGGCCGCGCCCCGCTGAACCGAATGCCAAACGCCTCGGCTGCAGGCCAGGCGGTCTCGCGCGTGATATGAATGGCATATTCCGGCGCAGCAGGGTCGTAGGTGACCTCAACTTGCACAGCGCCCGTGTCATGGCGAAGCCGACACAAGTCGTCGATCGTGAACTCCCAGCTGTACGCCGGGCCAACCATCATCAGGAGCGCAAGAAGATATCGCATTCGCTTCAGGTAGCCTGCGAGACCCTCGCGGCCAGTGCCTTATGGCCGGCGGGCCACGCAGTCGATCTCCACAAGGGCACCAACTGCGAGTGCGGTCCCGCCAATTGTTGTGCGGGCGGGTCTTCGGTCTTCCGGAAAGTACGTCTGGTAGGTCGCATTGAACGCCGCATAATCGCGCTCGAACTCTGTCAGGTATGCCCGGCACTGCAAGACATGGGACAAGTCAAGCCCAAGCTCGCCCAGGATCAGCGCCAGATTGTCCATCACCCGCCGGGTCTGCGCCTCGATCCCCGCAGGCAAAGGATCATCCGGGGCCTCCGGGTCGGTCGGCATTTGCCCGGTGAGGATGACCCAACCATCATCTTCAACGGCGTGGGAAAACGGAGCGACCGGTCGCGGACCATTCGAAAAGAGATAGAATTCTGGCATCTAGCGCGACATCCGGCTGGTGGTCTATCTGGTCTAGGCGATAGGGCGTGGAAACGCCAGTCCGGTCGGCCCAGACAAATGAGCTCCGCCACCTGCTTTCACTCGCGAGTGGACGCAACCGCCGATACGGCTGTAGTCTCCGGTGGATTTGCGAACGTTGGGCCCACAGCTTCGCGATAAGTTGCAAACGCTTTTGATGCCAAGAATGCTTCCTTCCCAGACTCGTCCGCAAACTCCAATACCCCCACAAACTTCGTCGGATCGTCCGTTGCAAAGCACGTATAGTTCAGACCGCCCGTTCCCACGATGCCTTCCGATTTCAGGTTGTTGACAAGAGCGATCATGGCATCCTGCTGGCGTGTGTGATCGTCTGCGGACTTAAGGGTGTAATGAACGAGAAGTGACATGGAACCGGTTCCTTCTGCGGCGCTGGTTCATTTATTGGCGCGCAGATTGCGCCTGAGATCAACCGGCGCAGCGCACACTCACGTGTGCGAGATGCAACGGCCGACCCGGCGGCCCCCGTCGGAACCACGAGCGGCCGGTATAGACGTCAGTTCCGCCGCCTCCGCTTCACAT
>CAWUIX010000216.1:0-5077 GCA_963922395.1 uncultured Rhodobacterales bacterium
TTGGATTGATCCTGTAAAGGCGCAAGTCGAGCCGGGGGAAGCCATTGTCGCGGATATTCGCGTAGGCCAAGAATTCAAGGGATCTTCCTACAGTTTCTTCCCCAAGAACTTCCGCCGCTTCGATGTGTCTGAAGGCGATCGAATTGCCCAAGTGGATAGTCGGTTGGGTGATCGTCCGGCGGTCAACCAGACGGCACAAGATGGCCTTGTCATTCTCGTGCATGAGACAATTGATTATGATTTGACCTACGACGAGTTCGAGAAGTTCGAAGAATTCGTTGTTCATAAAGACGCACGGTGGGCGATCGAGGCGCATAAGGAGCGTGGATTGCCGGAGACGGGTTTTGGCGAGGCCTACTCGCGCTATGCCAAAGCTCTGGTCGGGGTAGGGTCGTCGGAAGGTGTCGATCGAGCGTTCGGACTTGAGACCGAGCTTGTTGCTGGCCTGAACCCCTATACGGATGACCTGGGTGGTGGGCTGCCGGTTACCCTCTACTACAAAAATGCAGAGCGGGCCGATGCGCAGATAGAAGTCTTCGAGGAAAGCGCGGATGGGTCGGTCGCGATTTCGACGGTCAGGACCGATGCGAATTGCAAGGCTCTGATCCCGGTAAAGCCCGGGTACAATTACATGCTCGACGCGGTTGTAATTCGCGTACCGGGAGCGGAGATTTCAAGTGAGTTAGGTGTTGTCTGGGAAAGCCTTTGGGCCAACCTGACATTCAGTGTGCCTGAACAATAGGTCCTTCAGGCGCGTCCGCCTCCCGCCCCATGGATCGGGGCGGAGGCAGGGCGTTACTCAGGATCGCTATCGATAAGCCAACCGCCGGGTCCTGCGACGTCATCAGGCAGCGCAAGGATCATAACCTCGCGCAGCATCAGGCAGGTGATGGCACTCATCACAACATTGTCGAACGATACGGCAAACAACCAGTCCATCGGACCCTCCATTTCGATGATGCCAATAAACCGGGGATTCGGGGCGCGAAAGTGGCGGCCTAGGGGGCGCTTCGCGGAGATTTGCGGTAGTTTCGGGATACAGTTCACAGATAGACGCCAGTTTTGGGCGAAACCGGGGCATATTCGAACTCTGGAAACAGATTCAGTGCGCGAAGGGGTCGATCTCGTAGGTCACATGAGAAAGGTACAAGCCGTCTGATGGCGCGACTGGCCCGCACGCGGCGCGATTCCGGGCCTCAAGAGCTGTCTTGACGCGTTCGGCCGCCCATTTGCCGGCGCCAACGCGCTCAAGGGTGCCAACAAAGCTTCGCACCTGGTTGTGGAGGAAACTGCGGGCGCGCACATCGAACCGGTATTCTGTTCCGCCCGGATAGCTTTGCTCGGACACCTCTAGTCGATCCAGTGTTTTGACGGGGCTTTCAGCCTGACACTCAACGGATCGAAAGGTCGTGAAGTCGTGCTTTCCGAGCAAGTATTGCGCAGCATCAGCCATAGCTGTGGTGTCCAGCGTACCCGGGACACGCCAAAGACCCGAAGCGTCGTGTGTCAGCGGCGCACGTCGTGCGGCGATGCGGTATATGTATGCCCGGCCAGTTGCAGAGAACCTGGCATGCCAGTCTGGCGGCGCCAATGCTGCGGCGACAATGGCGATTGGCGATGGCTTGAGATGGTAGTTCAGTGCCTCTGATAATCGGAACGGATCCCAATCGCGCACCAGGTCGCAGTGTGCTACCTGGCCTAGGGCGTGGACACCAGCGTCTGTTCGACCTGCTGCTGAGATCGACGGGACGTCATCCTCCAGATGGGCCAACGCGTCTTCAATTGTTCCCTGAACGGTTGCGACGTTGGCTTGCCGCTGCCATCCGGCATAGCCGGTCCCGACATATTCGACTTTGAGCGCGTATCTTGGCATTCACCGCGCATAGCTTGCTGCGCCCCTGACGGCAACGGCGACTGCAGTCCGCACTGGCAACACCTGCGATGGCACCATATGTACCCTCCCTGAACTCCCGGGGGATGACATAGGTGATTATCGGCGACATCGCTGACGGCCTGACGCGCGGCGTAGAATCGACGCTGAATACGGTTTCGGAGGCCTTCTTCGAGCCTGTCGTCCGCATCGGGGTTACTGGGCTGTCACGCGCTGGTAAGACTGTCTTTATCACCTCGCTTGTCGCTAATCTTATCAGCCGGTCCAGGATGCGCGCCCTGACTGCACAAGCGGAAGGCCGGATTCAGATGGCTTACTTGCAGCCGCAGCCTGACGACACCGTGGCCAGGTTCGACTATGAGAGTCATTTGGCTGACCTCACAGGGGACCCGGCTAGATGGCCTGAAGGAACACGTTCAGTTAGCGAGTTGAGGCTTTCCCTTCGTGTCGCTTCGTCAGGTCTATTGGGCGGGTTGTCCGGGCCAAGGACCGTACATCTGGATATTGTCGACTATCCCGGTGAGTGGCTCTTGGATCTCTCTCTTCTGGACAAGAGCTATTCTGATTGGGCCGAGGAGACGCTCGCACGCGCGCGGATGCGTGGGTTCTCGTCAGAGATGCTGGAGGCGATCGACGCAGCGAATCCGGATGCGCGATTTGATGAAGCGGATGCCAAAAGGCTCTCTGGAGCATACACAGATTTCTTGATGCAGGCGCGAGATGCCGGCCTGTCGGACTGCACGCCTGGTCGGTTCCTCCTGCCCGGAGACCTGGCTGGTTCGCCTGTTCTAACTTTCGCACCGCTGCCAAGGCCGCGTGTGCCCAGGCGTGGCAGTCTTTGGCGCGAGTTCGATCGACGGTTTGAGGCCTACAAACGCGAGGTGGTCAAACCGTTCTTTCGAGATCACTTTGCGCGGATCGACCGACAGGTGGTTTTGGTCGATGCGTTGGGGGCGATCAATAGCGGTCCCGCCGCGCTTGAGGACATGCAGCAGTCGATGGGCGACATCCTTGCCGCGTTCCGGCCGGGCAGAAATGCGTTTCTCAGCCAGCTCTTTCTTGGCCGACGGGTTGAGAAAGTTCTGTTTGCCGCGACAAAGGCAGATCACATCCACAACAGCCAACATGATCGCCTCGCAGCGATTATGGAAACGATAGTCAAAGAAGCGAAAT
This sequence comes from uncultured Rhodobacterales bacterium, assembly GCA_963922395.1. Lineage (GTDB taxonomy): Bacteria > Pseudomonadota > Alphaproteobacteria > Rhodobacterales > Rhodobacteraceae > Ovoidimarina. Next base: position 3,065 of record CAWUIX010000216.1, read on the forward strand.
CGCGTTCGGATTATGCGGGCGCGGATACGGCGGCTATGGCGATTGCATCGTTGCGTGTCACAACCGAGGAGGAGATCGAGCATCAAGGTCGAAGCCTCCCCATGGTTCGTGGTTTCAGAAAGGACACGGGCAAGGCAGCCGCGCTTTATCCCGGAGAGTTGCCGGATGATCCTTCGCGATTGTTTGCGGCTGGAAGCCAAGACCGCTGGTTGGACGGAGACTATGCCATTATGGATTTCGCGCCGCGTCCCATTCAGTTGAAGCCGGGTGAAGGACCGCCTCATATCCGTCTCGACCGTGCGCTACAGTTCCTCGTTGGAGACCGCCTATGAACAGCGCTGGTTTGAGGAACATGTCATGAGTGAAGAGCGCTCGAAACCGGTCTTGATCGAGACTGAAGAGATCGGACCGTCACCTGCAGATGTGCCGGAGGTTGATGCGGACGCGCAGCAACCCACCGGGCATGCCATGCAGATGGCGGCTGAGGTTGCGGCGACGCGAGGATCCTTTCTGGCGCGTTGGTTTTGGCGGCTCCTCGGTACACTTCTGGTCTTTTTGCTTTCAATTTGGATTTGGAATGCGACCGCGGCGCTGATCGCAAAGAGTACGGTTCTTGGGTCATTGTTCCTCGGTCTGGTCGGCGTGTTCGTTGTCTTTTGCCTTGCGATTGCGGTGCGCGAATGGGCGGCTCTTGCCAGAATGAAGCGTATCGATGGCTTGCATCAGGCTGCGCATGCCGCTCGCGCATCTGGGGACCTGAAAGCCGCACAAAATGCCGTGAGCCAAGTCAGGCTCCTTTATACAAATCGACCAGAGGTATCGTGGTCTGACCAACGGCGAAGAGATCTTACGCAAGACGTCCTTGACGCTGACACGTTGCTGGACATCGCAGAGCGCGAGATGTTTGGTCGGCTCGATATGCGCGCCGCCCGAGAGGTAGAAGTGGCGGCGCGTCAGGTGGCAACGGTTACCGCACTTGTGCCGCTTGCCTTTGCGGATATAGCCGTTGCGCTTACCGCCAATCTTCGGATGATCCGACGTATTGCAGAGATCTATGGCGGTCGGGGCGGGACCCTGGGAGCATGGCGATTGACGCGTACAGTCTTTGCGCACCTTGTGGCGACGGGTGCGGTCGCCGTAGGTGACGATCTGCTTGGATCAATCGGCGGAGGGCATTTACTCTCACGCCTGTCGCGCAGGTTTGGCGAAGGTCTCGTAAATGGCGCGCTGACTGCCCGTGTCGGCGTTGCGGCCATGGAAGTCTGTCGCCCGTTGCCATTTGAGGCGCTTCGCCGTCCATCCGTCGGCGCCTTGGTGAAGCGGGCGTTGACCGGGCTATTTACATCAGGGACAGAAGAAAAGGATTCCCCCTGATGGAGACGCTTGCCGGTGATCTCAAAACTATGGTGCGCACACCGTTGCATGCGTCGCATGTGCGAGCGATGGAGCGTGTGGGAGGCATTCGAGACTACGCTGCGGGTGAGTGGCTCGTGCGGTCCGGTTCGCCGTCTGACACTTTTTACTACCTGGTTGAGGGGGAAGTTGAGGCCGTAGATGCCTTCACGGGCCAGAGATATGGCGGGGCGACGCTTGGCCCGACCCAGTTCTTTGGTGAGATCAGCTTTCTGACCGGGGGCGCCAACATGCTCGGCGCCCGGTGTGTGACCGATTGCCGAATTCTGCAGGTCGAACGAAGTGAAATGCTTCAGTTGATGTCCGCGATCCCGGAAATGTCGGACATAATCGTCACCGTCTTTGCCGCACGTCGACGCCGACTCCTAGAATCCAACGAAGCTCCATTGACGCTGATTGGCGCGGACGAAAATCGCATCATGCGCCAGATCGCTTCGTTCGCGACGCGAAATCGCATTCCCGTACGGTTTCTTGAACTCTCATCGGAAGAGGCGAAACATGAGGCAGAGGTCTGCGCGATTGATACATCGCGCCCGGCCGTGATTTTTGGCAAGCACGGCGTGGTGGATGAACCAACCCCGGCCAAGCTTGCTCGTCTGC
>CAWUIX010000217.1:0-5074 GCA_963922395.1 uncultured Rhodobacterales bacterium
CGCTGGCCGCCTCGGCCAGCTTTGCGGTGATGCGGTCGTGGGGCAGGGGTTCACCGATCACGCCGGTCGATGCGGTGAACACGCGCGCCTCTGGCACGCCTGTGGCGGTTGCCACGGCGTCAGTGATGGCGCGCACCGCTGTCTCGCCATTCGTTCCGGTAAAGGCGTTGGCGTTGCCCGAATTCACAAGGATCGCCGCGCCCTCAACGGCTGGCCCGCCCAGCTTGGCCTGACAATCGAGGACAGGTGCGGCCCGGGTCGCCGACCGCGTAAAAACGCCCGCAACTGTCGTCCCAGGGGCCAGGCGCGCCAGCATGACGTCGGACCGTCCCGCATAGCGAACACCGGCCTCGGCCGTTGCGAGTTCCACCCCGGCAAGCGCCGGAATGTCGGGAAACCCGTCTTTCGGAGCGAGAGGAGAGATCATTCTTCGAGAAGTGTAATGTCGCCTATGACGCCGGTGGGGATCGTTCCGGCCTCTGCCTGGGTGATCTCTGCCGCGTCTGTCGCATCGCTGATCAGGGTTTCAATCGTGCCACGCTGAATGCCTTGAATTAGTTCACCCCGGACCTGATCCAGTGTCGGGGCATCCTTCTGACGGACCTCGTTCAGCTTGATCAGGTGCCAGCCGAACTGTGTCTGGACGGGGCCTGCAACGTCACCCGCTTCCATCTCAAGAACTGCAGTTTCGAATTCCGGCACCATCATGCCCTTGCCGAACCAGCCCAGATCACCGCCATTCGGACCCGAGGGACCGGTGGAGTGTTCCCGCGCCATGTCACCGAAATCCGCCCCAGCCTCGATCTCGGCCTTGATTTCTGCGGCGCGTTCTTCGGTCTCCAAAAGGATGTGCGCAGCGTTGAACTCTTCCTCGGGCTCCACGCTGCCATAGGCGGTGTCATAAGCCTCCTGAATGGCCTCGTCAGACATGGCCGCGACTGTGGCTTCCTGTACCGCATCACCCATCAGAAGGGTCCGGCGTTCGTTGTCGAGCGCGTATTGCCCGGCCTTGGACAGGGTGTCCCGCGAGGATGATACAGCGACCTGCTGGATCATCTGTTCCAGAAGCCCTTCGAACAGCACGTCGTCCGGCAATTGCTGGTATTGCTCGGGCAAAGACGCCCGTGCCACGATCATGTGTCCGACCGTGATGTCGGTGCCGTTCACCGTCGCAACCACCGTATCGGCGGTGACATCCTGCGCGAACGCCTGTGTGCCAAGGAAAAGGGCCGCGGCGATCGCGGCAGAGCGGCAAATAAACATCGAAATATCCTCTCGTGTGCCGCAATCCCGCGCGACGTTGACAGTGTAGGCATGGCCCCTTACATCGCCTTTGTCTGAAACGAGGGACCGCCGGTTCCCCACCTTCTATGGTCGGCGGCAGGCGCGAGCAAGCGCATCCCCTCACACGATCCTGTCAAACGTCCCCCGAGGCCCCTTTTCTTATGCTTGGTATCGGAAATCTCTCTAAAAAGGTCTTCGGAACGCCGAACGACCGTATGGTCAAACGGACCAGATCCCTTGTCGAAAAAATCAACGCGCTGGAACCTGAATACGAGGCGCTGAGTGATGACGGGATCAAGGAAAAGACCGTAGAGCTTCAGACCCGGGCGAAGGGCGGAGAGAGCCTTGACGATCTTCTGCCCGAGGCCTTCGCGAACTGCCGTGAGGCTGCGAAACGGTCGCTGGGTCTACGGGCCTTCGATGTGCAGCTTCTGGGCGGGATCTTCCTGCACCAGGGCAACATCGCCGAGATGAAGACGGGCGAGGGCAAGACCCTGGTCGCGACCTTCCCGGCCTACCTCAATGCGTTGACTGGGCGCGGCGTGCACATCGTCACCGTGAACGACTACCTCGCCAAGCGGGACGCGGAGTGGATGGGCAAGGTTTACGCGGCCTTGGGGCTGCGGACCGGCGTTGTCTATCCCAGTCAGCCGGACGACGAGAAGAAGGGCGAGTATGCCGCCGATATCACCTATGCGACGAACAACGAGCTTGGGTTCGATTATCTGCGCGACAACATGGAGCCCGAGCTTTCGCGTATGCGTCAGCGTGGTCATGCCTATGCCATCGTCGATGAGGTGGACTCGATCCTGATCGACGAGGCGAGGACCCCGCTTATTATCTCGGGCCCGAGCCAGGATCGGTCAGATCTGTACCGCACCATCGACAAGCTGATCCCCGAGATTCAGGACGAGCATTTCGAGCTCGATGAAAAGACCCGAAATGTCAGCTACACCGACGAGGGCAACGAGTTTCTGGAGCAGCGGCTGCACGAGCTGGAAATCCTGCCTCAGGAGCATACGCTTTACGATCCGGAATCCACGTCGATCGTGCACCATGTCAATCAGGGTCTGCGCGCCCACAAGCTCTATCAGAAAGACAAGGAATACATCGTCCGCGATGGCGAGGTCGTTCTGATCGACGAATTTACGGGGCGTATGATGGCGGGCCGGCGCCTGTCCGATGGTCTGCACCAGGCCATTGAGGCCAAGGAAAACGTCGACATCCGGCCCGAGAACATCACCCTCGCGAGTGTGACGTTCCAGAACTACTTCCGCCTCTATGAAAAGCTTGCGGGCATGACCGGGACCGCGGCGACCGAAGCGGAAGAGTTCATGCAGATCTACGGCCTTGGCGTTGTTGAAATCCCGACGAACATGCCCGTCGCCCGCGTCGATGAGCATGACCAGATTTACAAGGGCACGAAGGACAAGTTCGAGGCGATCGTTAAACAGATCCACAAGGCCCACGAAAAAGGCCAGCCGGTTCTGGTGGGCACAACCTCGATCGACAAGTCCGAATTCCTGTCAGGGCTTCTGACCAAGGACGGCATCCCGCACAACGTCCTGAACGCGCGTCAGCACGAGCAAGAGGCCAAGATCGTGGCCGACGCCGGTAAGCCGGGTGCGGTAACCATCGCCACGAACATGGCGGGTCGCGGAACGGACATTCAGCTGGGCGGCAATGTCGAGATGAAGGTCCTGGAAGCGCTGGCCGAGGATCCCGAGGCCGATCCAGACGCCCTGCGCCACAAGATCGAAGAAGAGCACGCGGGCGACAAGCAGAAGGTCCTGGAGTCAGGCGGTCTGTTCGTTCTGGCGACCGAGCGACACGAAAGCCGCCGGATCGACAACCAGTTGCGCGGCCGCTCCGGCCGTCAGGGTGACCCTGGGCGCTCGGTGTTCTACTTGTCGCTCGAAGACGATCTCATGCGGATCTTCGGGTCTGAACGGCTTGAAAGCGTGCTGTCCAAGATCGGGATGAAAGAAGGCGAGGCCATCGTTCACCCTTGGATCAACAAGTCGCTTGAAAAGGCGCAGGCCAAGGTCGAAGGGCGCAACTTCGATATCCGGAAGCACCTTCTTAAGTTCGACGACGTGATGAACGATCAAAGGAAGGTGATCTTTTCTCAACGGCGCGAGATCATGGAAGCCGAGGATATCGGCGAGATCGCACAGGACATGCGCGAGCAGGTGATCGACGATCTGGTCGATACGTACATGCCGCCCAAATCCTATGCCGAACAGTGGGACACCGAAGGTCTGGCCGAGGCGGTGCGCGAAAAGCTCTCTATCGATCCGCCGGTCGAAGAGTGGGCCGCCGAAGAGGGCGTGGAGAACGAAGAGATCCGCGAACGCCTGACCCGGTCTGCGAACGAGTTTATGGCATCGAAGGCGGTCTCCTTTGGCCCCGAAGCGATGCGGGGGATCGAAAAGCAGCTTCTTCTGAACACGCTCGATACCAAGTGGCGCGAACACCTTCTGCGGCTTGAACACCTGCGGTCTGTCGTCGGGTTCCGGGGCTACGCGCAGCGTGATCCTCTGAACGAGTTTAAGTCCGAGGCGTTCCAGCTGTTTGAGAACCTATTGGACGGTTTGCGGTTCGAAGTGACAGAAAAGCTATCTCGCATCCGGCCTCTGACGCCGGAAGAGCAGGAAGCGATGAAGCAACAGGTCGCACAGCAGCTTCAGTCCGTGCAACAAGGCGTCTCGCTGGCCGAGAAGGACAGCGAGGAACCGACCGGAACGCCCCTTGAAGGCTTTGACGAGAACGATCAGAGCACCTGGGGCAATCCCGGGCGCAACGACCTGTGTCCTTGCGGGTCTGGCAAGAAGTTCAAGCACTGCCACGGGCGGTACGCCTGACACACCGCGCGGCCCCTCATGGGCCGCGCCCCATTGCCGCCCCATTCATGTCCAAATCGCGTGAAAGCGTCCTTCCACTGTGGAATGGGCGGAGTCTTGGGTGTCGAAAAGGCAAAGGATCGTTACGACCGTCGTAACGCTGCTTGTCGCGGCGGGCGTCGGGCATGTGAGCCAGTACGGTTGGCTCAGTGCGACGGGCACGCCCGTGGTGCGCGATGCGCCAGAGCCGAAAGAGCCCGAGTTCACGCCCCTGCCGTCACGGCCGGATAGCACCCTCCTGAAGGTGAGCCGGCCGATCTTCCCGGCACCGACGACAGACGCGCTCTACCTTGATCTGCCCGACCCGGCGGACGCGGCGCTGACCTATGATCTGCAGTCACCAGAGATCCGGATCTCGGCACCGGTTGACCGGCCAGAGCGTCCACCTACGGATGAAGAGATCAACCTCAACGCGTTTGGCCTGACCTGCGGGGTCGAGCACAGTCTTTCGCCGGAACTGGGCGGGCTCCTGCGCCTCCGTGTGATCACCGCCTGTACACCGGGATCCCGGGTCGATGTAACCCACGCTGGCCTGACCTTCAGCCTTCTCACGGGCGAAGCGGGGGCGGCAGATGTCCTGATCCCCGTTCTGACCGAAACCGCCGAGATCACCTATTCCGTGGACGGTGCTACCCCGGTGACGGATCAGATCACGATCCCGGATGCCAGAGCCTATCGGCGCGTCGCCCTGTCCTGGTCGGGCGAGGCAAACCTGTCGATCCATGCGCTCGAATTCGGGGCAGGCCCCGGAAGCGACGGACATGTCACCCATGCCCGCGCGTCACTGGGCGAAGGGCCGGGCGATACGGGCCGGATCGTCCGGTTGGGCGACCCGACGCTGGATCTGGGACATCGGTCCGAGATCTATTCGTTTCCAGCAGATCAGG
>CAWUIX010000218.1:0-5070 GCA_963922395.1 uncultured Rhodobacterales bacterium
GCCTCCCGGATCGCCCGCGGCCCAAATCGCGTCCCCGGCCGGTTCGTCACCGCCTGATCAAACGGGATGCCCGTCACAGCGAGGTCTACGCCAGAGAGGTCTTTCGTGTAACGCCGTCTTAAGAAAGATGTGGCCCCCGCAAAGGCATTCTCAAACGCTAAGCCGCGCGAAGTTCCCTCAGTAAACGCCCGGTCTACCTCATTTTTTGCGTCTTCCAGAGCCATCAGTCGAGCTTGATCCCTTCGCGCACCAACCCGTCGGCCACTTCCGAGATCGCGTCACCGAGCGTTTCGACAACCAAATCGACATCCTCGCGCGTCAGAACCAAGGGCGGCGACATCACGTTCTGATGCCCCATCGGTCGCACCATGAGGCCCTTCGCCTCCGCCGCGTTGGAGATCCGCTTTCCGATATCAAGCTCATCCGGCAGCGTCCGCATCGTCGCCTTGTCTGCCACGCTCTCAACACAGGCGATCAGCGCGACACCTCGCGTCTCGCCCACCAAAGGCCGCTTCATCAGATCGGCAAGCCGCGTCTGGAAATAGGCCCCAACCTCGCTCGCATTCGCAAGGATCTGCTCCCGCTCCATGATCTCGATGTTCTTCAACGCCGCCGCACAGGCCACCGGATGACCGGCATAGGTGAACCCGTTGGTGAACCACTTATCGCCTGACATGGTTTCCCAGATGTCATCCGAAAAGATAACCGCACCAATGGGTTGGTAGCCAGAGCTCAAGCCTTTTGCGCAACAGATGATATCCGGCACGACGCCAAACTCACCTTCGCTCGCGAACCAGTGCCCCAAGCGTCCAAAGCCCGTCACGACCTCATCGGCAACGAACAAGATCCCATGGGCGCGGCACACCTCCGCCATCCGTTTCAGGTAACCTTCGGGCGGAACGATCACCCCGCCAGAGGCCTGGATCGGTTCCGCAAAGAATGCCGCGATCCGCTCGGCACCGACCTCCGCGATCTTTGCCTCGAACTCCGCGACCAGCTTTTCGGTCTCTGCCGCCTCATCCGCAGGGCGCCGAATGAAGGGCGCGCTGATATGATGAATATCGTCGCTCTTATAGGTGAACTCCGGCACCCGATCGCCGTCCCGAAGGCCGATGGACATCGAGATATAGGTCGATCCGTGATACGAACGTCGCCGCGCAATCACATGAGTTCGCTCAGGAAATCCGCGTGCAGCCTGTACGTACTGCGCCATCCGATAGGCACTGTCGATCGCCGTAGACCCCCCGGTAGTAAAGTGCACCCGGTTGAGATTGCCAGGCGCCAGCTCCGCCAGTTTCGCCGACAGCATCGCCGCCGGATCGTTCGTCATATCGACGAACGTATTCGAAAACGCCAGCCGCTCGGCCTGCTCTGCAATGGCCTCTGCCATCTCCCGACGGCCAAGCCCGATATTCGTGCACCAAAGCCCGCCAACCGCGTCGAAATACCGGTTGCCATCCGCGTCCCACAGCCAACAGCCGTCACCTTTGGTGATGACCAAGGCGCCGTCGCGCTCAAAGCTCTCAAAATGCGTCCAGGGGTGCAGCGCGTGGGCCCGATCCATATCGGCCAAGGCCTGCGACGATAGGTTCTGAAGTGTGTTCATGCCCCCATCTGGCGCAGGGCCACGACCGGCGTCAAGGCCCCGAAAGCGGCTGCGCCCGTTCGACAAGCCGCGCAAAGAAACTCGCCCCGATGGGCGCGATCTCGTCGTTGAAATCATAGGACGGATGGTGACAGAAAAACTCGGTCCCCTGACCCAGGAACAGAAACGCCCCCGGACGGCTCAACAGAAAATCCGAAAAGTCCTCGCCCCCCATACGTGCCGGGGTGGCGTCGTCGACATTTTCGGCCCCAACAACTTCCCGAGCAACGTCCAGAGCAAAGCCTGCCTCGACTGCATCGTTAATCACCGCCGCGCTCTCGCGCCGGTAATCGATTGCCACATCGACCGAAAAGGCGCGAGCCACCCCTTCGCAAATGTCTTTCATCCGCCCTTCTACGAGGTGGTCCATCTCGGGCGCGAACGTCCGCACGGTCCCACTCACGCTCGCGGTCTCAGGGACCACGTTATGCGTGGTTCCGGCCTGAACCCGCGTCACCGAAACCACCAAGGGCTCGGTCGACGGCCGGTTACGCGAAACAATGGTGTCAAACCCCTGAACGATCGCCATCGCCGCCGGGATCGGATCGTTTGTGTTTTCGGGAAACCCCGCATGCCCCCCCGTCCCGGTGACCGTGACATCAAAGTTCGCCACAGACGCCATAAGCGCCCCATGGTTCGTCGCCATATGGCCAAAGGGAATCTCGGGCGCGTTGTGAATGCCAAACACACGAGAGATTCCGAACTTCTCCATCATGCCATCATCGACCATCACCTTCGCCCCGCCACCATCTTCTTCAGCGGGCTGAAAGATCAGGGCGACCCGGCCAGAGAAATTCCGCGTCTCAACCAGGTATTTCGCAGCCCCCAACAGCATCGTGGTGTGCCCGTCATGGCCACAAGCATGCATCTTCCCCGGCGTTTCGCTCGCGTGATCCGCCCCCGTCGTCTCAAGGATCGGCAGCGCATCCATATCGGCCCGCAATCCGATGGTTGGCCCCTCTCCCTGACCATTGATGATCGCCACCATCCCCGACTGCGCCCAGCCTTCATGGAGCGCGTCGACCCCGATCTCGCGCAACCGCTCCGCCACATAGGCCGCAGTTTTCGGCAGATCGAAGGCCAGTTCCGGGTTCCGGTGAAGCCAATGCCGCCAGGTCTTCATCTCATCGGCATAGCCCGCGATGCGGTTGATTACGGCCATGTGGACTCTCCCGGGCGGTCGTGGAACGAATGCGCGCATCGTCTCAGACCACGGGACCGCCTGCAATGTCCGACGCCCTGATAAACGACCCAAACGGCGGTATGCCGCGCCTTCTCGAAATCATGCGGCGCCTGCGCGATCCGGAAACGGGCTGCCCCTGGGACATCGAGCAGGATTTCGCCTCCATCGCCCCCTACACGATCGAAGAAGCCTACGAAGTGGCCGACGCGATTGAGCGCGAGGCCTGGGGTGAGCTGAAGGGCGAACTGGGCGACCTTCTTCTGCAAACCGTCTATCACACGCAGATGGCGGAAGAGGCCGGCCTATTTTCGTTTGATCATGTGGCGGACGCGATCTCCGACAAGATGGTCGCCCGCCACCCCCATGTGTTCGGCGATGAAAGCCGGGACAAATCCGCAGACCAGCAAACCCGCGATTGGGAGACGCAGAAAGCGAAAGAGCGCGGCACCGCTGGCACGCTGGATGGCGTTGCTCTCGGCCTGCCCGCCCTCCTGCGCGCCCTGAAACTGCAGAAGCGCCTTTCGCGGGTCGGGTTCGATTGGGGCGCAACGGGACCTGTCCTCGAGAAGATCGTCGAAGAAGTCCGCGAGTTAGAGGAGGCGCGCGCGCAATCCCAGGACGAGACGGAGGCCGAGTTCGGCGATCTCCTCTTCGTCCTCGTCAACCTCGCGCGACACTGGAACGTGGACCCGGAAGCCGCGCTCAGACGCACCAATGCCAAGGTCGAACGCCGGTTTGCCTGGATCGAGGCGCAACTGGCGGAACAGGGAAAACGTCCCGAGGACAGCACCCTCGACGAAATGGACGCGCTCTGGGACGCCGCGAAGGCCGAGGAACGGCGCTAGGATCCGGTTTCAACCTCCGGCAATCCACGCGCGCGTTTCCAGGCGAAGACCTCCGACCGCTCAACCCAGCGATAATCACTGTCATCCAGTGTCGGAGACCAGAACAGAAGCCCCCCATAACGCCAGGGATCCAGGACCATCCCGTCCTTCATCGTGTCGCCCGGTGCGCTAATGATCACTGTGGAATGTTCGATCCGAAAATTATCGTGGTTCGCAATCGCCCGGTGCAACTCGATGGTCTCGAACCCCTCCTGCCGGAGCCGCGCCTCCAGATCATCGGCCCAATGATAGCAAAGCCCGCGTGGCCGAATGCCAAGATTGACCTTGGTGTTATGGACCAAGGGAGAGTCGGTCACGTTCCACTCCCGCGCCAGCTGCCGGGGATAAAGCAGCGCGATGCGCGCCGCGGCCGCTGCCTCCTCCGGATCGATCCCGGGTCCGAGCGCAAGAATGCCATCGGCAATCGCGGCGATTTCCCGCTGATCCGAAACCGGGGGCTCAGGCCGGGCGGCACCACAGGCGGCAAGGATCAGGAAACTTAAAAGCGCGATGGCACGCACAGGATTCAGGATACGTCTCAGGACCATAGGCGCCTCTGCTCGCGGTTGTTCCCGGTGCTACCCGGAGGCTTCAGGGATGTCGAGACACGGGCCCGTGTGCCCCTTCTTAAGGCATATGGCGGTTGCGAATTCGCTTGAAGGCAAGGCGCACCCCATGTCACCTCAGCCCCATGACAGCGCGCAAAATCATAATCGACACCGACCCCGGGCAGGACGACGCGATTGCGATCCTCCTGGCCCTTGCGAGCCCCGCAGAAATCGACCTCCTGGGGATCACGGCCGTGGCCGGGAATGTCCCTCTTCCGCTCACGCAAAAGAACGCTCGGATCGTCTGTGAACTCGCTGAGCGGACCGATGTACCGATCTACGCCGGCTGCGACGCCCCGCTGGAGCGGGTCCTGGTCACGGCGGAGAACGTGCACGGGAAAACCGGCCTCGACGGCCTGCCCCGGCCCGATCCGACCATGCCGCTGCAAGAGGGCCACGGCGTCGACTTCATCATCGATACCTTGCGGAGCGAGGCACCCGGGACTGTCACGCTCTGCCCCATCGGTCCGCTCACCAACATCGCGAGCGCGTTCCGCAAGTCCCCCGACATCATCGAACGCGTGCAAGAAATCGTGCTGATGGGCGGGGCCTATTTTGAAGTCGGGAACACCACCCCCGCAGCGGAGTTCAACATCTACGTCGACCCCGAAGCCGCGGCAGAGGTCTTTGGATCAGGCGTGAAGCTCACAGTCATGCCCCTCGACGTGACGCACAAGGCGCTGACATCTGAGGCGGTCGTCAATGCGTTCCGGGATCAAGGCACTGAACTCGGCCGCGTTGTCGCCTCCT
>CAWUIX010000219.1:0-5031 GCA_963922395.1 uncultured Rhodobacterales bacterium
GTTCGACCACCATAGCGCGCGCGGCGTTGGACATAAGGACCGTACCGGCGCCATAGGCCGAGGCGCCGAGAACGCGGACCGCGTGGTAGTGCGTCAGCGCAAGATGAGTGATGGGCTTGTCTGTAACTTCTCGGATCTTCTCGATCACTTGCCGGGCCAGACGGGGTGTTGCCTGAGCTTCCACAACCATGACGCTGTCATCGCCTATGATCACGCCGGAGTTTGGGTCGCCTTCTGCTGTGAACGCCCAGAGGCCGTCACCGATCTCTGTAAAGCTTATGGTCTTCTCGACCGTGTCTTCTTGTGACGCGAAGGCCTTTGCCACCGAGGTGTCCTCCCTGGATCGACCGAGGTCCTTGCTCGGCTCACTAAGTTGGTTACGTTTGTGACTACCTTTTTTGCAACCAACAAGGCCCCGATGCGACTTACCCTCGAAGATTTTCTTCCCTACCGGCTCAGCCGCCTGTCAGAGGCGGTCAGCGATGACATTCGCCCGATCTATAAGTCCGCATTTGGGCTCAATCGCCCGGAATGGCGGGTTCTCGTAGCTCTGGCCGATATCGGGCCGGCGACAGCGACGGATCTTGGGCGCCACAGCGCGCAACACAAGACAAAAGTGAGCCGTGCGGTTCGGGCGCTGGAGCTTCGGCGCTGGGTGAGGCGCGAAACTGACCCCGATGACCGGCGATCGGAGTTTCTGACGCTCACTTCGATGGGTCAAAGCGCCTACGCCAAGCTCGTTGAGCCTATGCGAACGCGGGAGCAAACGCTCCTCGAGCGACTTGACCCTGAAGATCGGGCCGCGTTTGAACGCGGCTTGCGCGCCATGGAGAAGGCCGTCGGCGTGCTCGAAGTTCGCGGTTAGCTCTCGGGAGGAGCACCGCCTTCTGCTGTGCGGCGCTCAATGAAGGCGCGAAGTTCGCCCTGCCGGTCTTCACTTCCGAAGCGCGTGACGGGAGCATCGAGGATCTGCTGCCAGATCGCGGTCGCGCGCGTCTGTGCGTCCAGCGCCCCGCGTTCTGTCCAGGTTCCAAAGTTGGACCAGTCGGCGACGAGAGGCTCGTAGAAAGCGGTGCTATAGCGTTCCATTGTGTGAGCCGCGCCGAAGAAGTGGCCGCCGGGCTGAACCTCCCGTAGGGCGTCCAGAGCGATATCTGCATCATTGGCCGGTGTGTTGCTGCAAAGCTCTGCAAAGATCTGCATTGCTTCCATATCGGTGATCAGCTTTTCGTAGCCGACTGTCAGACCCCCTTCGAGCCAGCCCGCCCCGTGGATGAGGACCGTACACCCGGCAAGCACGGCACCCCATGCGCTCATGATCGTTTCCTGGGCGCCTTGGGCATCCGCCGTGTTTGAGGCGCAGCCGGCAGCCGACCGCCAGGGCAAGCCGATGTGGCGTGCCAACTGACCTGCAACGAGATTTGCTTTGATTTGTTCGGGTGTTCCGAAAGCCGGGGCACCGGATTTCATATCCACGTTCGAGGCAAATGCGCCGTAGAGGACAGGTGCCCCGGGTCGGACCAACTGGGTCAGTGTGATGGCAGCAAGGGCTTCGGCGTGGCTGAGGGTCAAAGCACCTGCCACGGTCACCGGCGCCATGGCGCCCATCAGGCAGAAGGGAGTGACGATCGAAGCCTGGCCCGCCTTAGCGAAGTCGATTAGGCCCTGGGCCATTGGTATGTCGAGCTGGCGTGGAGAGTTGGTGTTGATGATCGTGTAGCATTGCGGCGCGGCGTCGAATTCAGCGTCATCCAGACCGCGGAAGATCGTGATCATTTCGACGCTGTACAAGACCTGGGGGGTTCCTCGCGAGAAGACGAAGGGAAATTTATCCGACAGCGTCAGCTCGGCCTCGGTCACCGCGTAGTGGCGCACGTGGGTTGGCACGTCCTGAGGCTCAATCCCGGGTGACAGCATCTGGATGGCGTCAAAATGCTGCGCCAGACGGGTCAGGTCGTGATAATCGGTGAGGGATCCGGGACGGCGGCCTTTCACGGCGTCCGTGGCGTGGGGCGCGCCTGCGCCGGATTGGATAGCCAAAGCTCCAAGTTCGAGGGTCAGGTCCTTTTCACGAGATCCGGCGCGACACTCAATCGAACGTGGGGCGGTTTTCAGTGCGGCTTCAACCATCTCCCGGCCGATCCGAACCATTTCCGTGTCTTCGTCGGAGATTGCTCCGCCTTCGACGAACAGGCGGCGCGCATCCGGGAGAAGAACCTTGATCCCAAGATCCTCCAAGACCGTGAGCGCAGCGTCGTGCATTGCTTCGATCTGGTCGTCGCTGAATGCCTTCTGGGGGGTAAATGGATTTCGCAGATTGTGATAATCGACCTGCCGCGCTGAGGTTCTGGCCTCAGTGTCTTTTCCGCGCCGTCCTCGACGCGTGCGGCTTTGAGTGGTCGGGGCTGTCATTGCGTGTCTCCGAAAATGGGGGGCGCGCCAATCCGGCACTTTCTGTCTCAGATCTAGGGACGTCACCAAGCGATATCTGGGCCGGAAACGGCACTTTGCATGTTCAAATGTCGAAAACGTCGAGGTCTTCGGCGACGCCGCTTTCGCCGGGAAAACCAAGGCGCAATTCTTCTAAAGCAGTCTCATAACGGTCTGGCGCGTCCATATGGACGCGGAAGTGGCTGATGAGCAGGCGCCTCACCCTTTGATCTGCGGCCATCTTGGCGATTTCGGCAGGTGTTGGGGCGACGCTTTTGTAGAAGTCAGAAATGTCCGTTTGGTCGCTTAAGCGATAGCACCAATGGAGAAGAAAGTCGGCGTCTGTGACGAACTCCGAGAACTCAGGTGTGATCCCAGCGTCGCCGGAGTAAATGAATGTCTTTCCTTCGTGCATTAGCGAGAATGCCATGCACTCGAGAAATGGTTGTGCATGGGGGACCCGGCAGCTTTTTAGGGACCAATCGGCTCCTTCGAAGGAAAAGCCCGGTTCAATCTCTGTGATGTCCGGAGCGGGCCAGGGGCGTGGCAGGGTGCCGCCCCTGGCGACCCAAACCTCTTGGCTGCCTTTGAGGCCGGTGCGCGCAGTTAGATCGTAGGCAAATGCGCCTTCAGGTCCAAAGAACCGCTGTGTTATCTCGCCGATCGGGGCAGGACCAAATACTTTCAGATCCTTACCAGTTTCATCCCATGCCGCGTGTGCAAGGCGCGCATAGTCCATCATGTGGTCCGAATGGAGGTGGCTGAAGAACACGAAGTCAATATCGCTGGGCGCATAGCCTGCGCGGAGGAGATTGTCGTATACGCCGCCCCCGCAGTCGAAGAGGATCCGGGTGCCGCCCAAGTCGATCAAGTAACCTGACGAAGCGCGGCGCACGTAGGCTTCGGGCGATCCTGACCCGAGGACGATCAATTTCACCGGACATATCTCCCCAAGATTTCTTGTCAGGTCGGCTTCATATTCGAGAGAATTGACAAAGACCATGGTGGTCGGTAGATCGATTGTATCCATTAGGATACAAGATCCTTGGGGGTCAGCGACGTGCCTGACGGCGGTTCCAAATCAAGTGGAGAGACGGCTTATGACGCTCTGATGGGCGCAATCCGAACAGGTGGCTACAGTCCGGGAGACCGGTTGCGTGAAGAAGAAGTCGCGAGCCGTCTGGGCCTGTCTCGTACACCAGTTCGAGAGGCACTGCGTCGCCTGGAGGCGGATGGGATCGTGGAGCATCGTCCCCGGCTCGGCGCGGTCGTACGTAAGCTGACATACGCTGAAGTCGTCGAGCTTTACGAAATGCGGGTGGTACTGGAGCGGACGGCCGCAGAGATGGCCGCGAAGCACGGAACCGATCCCGAGTTTGATGCGTTGGAAGATCTGAATGCGGCGATCGAAGCAGAACGGAGTGTCCCGGCCCGTGCGGCCGCGATAAACCAGGATTTTCACCGTGGACTTTATCAGGCTTGCCGCAATCGTTTTTTTCTGGAAGCGGCGCGTGCACTGAACAACTCATTGTTGCTGCTTGGGCCGACGACGTTCACCGATCCTGAGCGGATCGACGAGGTGACTCGGCAGCACGCGAGCATCGTGGATGCGTTGCGGCAAGGAGATGCGGAAGCGGCAGGCGCCGCCGCTGAGGCCCATTTGCAGACATCATTGAGAGTTAGATTGCGGAGCCTAGGTGAATGATCCTCTTCCTGCGGACGATAGCGATTGGCCTAATCGGTGTCGCAGGGTTCCATGTTCTTGCACTCCCACTGCCCTGGCTTCTTGGTCCCATTGCCGCTTGCCTTCTGGCAGCCTTGATCGGCATACCATTGCGCGGATTTAAGCCTATCAACGACGGAATGCGCACCGTTTTGGGGGTGGCTGATGGCGCCACGCTGACTCCCGAAGTTCTGTCGACCTTTGGAAGCATGTGGCCGACGCTTCTACTTGTGCCAGTCATGGTGTTCTGCGTGGGAGCCTTGGGTATTCCCTATTTCCAGAGATTTTGGGGCTACGATCCTCCGACGGCGTACTATGCGGCGATGCCTGGAGGCCTTCAGGACATGCTTGTCTTCGGGGAGGAGGCGGGCGGCAACGTCAGAACGCTTTCGCTAATCCATGCCACGCGTGTTCTTGTGATCGTGGTCGCGCTTCCCTTCTTGATGGTCGGTGTTTGGGAAGCGGATCTGACGGCCTTGCCCGGCGTTGCGGCACGATCGATCCCATGGGAAGAAATGGCGTTAATGGTGCTCTGCGCAGTCGCGGGCTGGCGGATTGCTTTGCGCGCCGGGATGTTTGGGGCCTCAATCCTTGGGCCCCTCATCGCAGCAGCCGCCGTTACGCTTGCGGGCTTTCTCAACAACCGCCCGCCCGCCGAAGCCATCTGGGCCGCGCAATTCTTCATCGGGTTGGGTATCGGTGCAAAATACACCGGCATCACGATGGACGAGGTGCGGCGGGATCTGGCTGCAGGGCTGGGCTTTTGTGGTGTGTTGATCCTGCTGACTGTGGTCTTTGTTGAGACGATCTATGGCTTGGGCTTGGCCCCGGGAATGGAGGCGCTTCTGGCTTTCGCACCGGGCGGTCAAGCGGAGCTT
>CAWUIX010000220.1:0-5016 GCA_963922395.1 uncultured Rhodobacterales bacterium
GCTGCCGATGGACCGTTCGTTCGAGGCCTATGGCATTCGCTACAGGACGGCAGAAGTTCCCGATCTTGGACACGTGCTGGAGCGTTCGCGAGCGGACGGGCCCTGGGCGCCGCTATATTGTTGGACCGATGAACGTGTCGGCCCCGCGGATATTGAAGGGGCAAACCTTCTGGCCTGCACTTGGCCGGGGGTTCCGTTTCTGCACCGCCTGATCGCGGCGAAGCAGGTGGACGGGCATGTCACCGCGCTTGCGGACCGGATGCTGATCGAGCGTTTTCCTGACGGATCGGAACGCGAGACCTTGTTGGACGACGGCGCGGCGGTTCTGCGTGCTTTGGAGGGGCGGCTTGGGATCGTGCCTGATGCGGAGATGGCCGGGGCGTTGTTAGAGCGGCTGGACCCATAAAAAAGGGGGCGATCCAGAGGACCGCCCCGCCCAGTCTGGGAGTAGACGTTACCGGTTTCCGCGCACCATGACAGAGGCCTTTTCGGCGATCATGATGGTGGGGGCGTTGGTGTTCGATCCAATGAGGGAGGGCATCACCGAGGAGTCGCAGATGCGGATGCCGTCGAGCCCGCGAACCCGGAGCTGCGGGTCAACAACCGACATCTCGTCGGTGCCCATCTTGCAGGTGCAGGTCGGGTGGTAGGACGTCCGGCCGTAGCGGCGGGCATACTCCTCATAGTCGGCCTGGGTCTTGACGTCGTCGCCCGGCAGGACGATCCGCTTGATGTATTTCTGAAGCGATGGCTGGCTGAAGATCTCCTTTGAGATCTTCACGCCCTCGGCGGAGACCTTCACATCGTCCGGATGGCCAAGGAAGTTCGGGTCGACGACCGGCATATCCTCTGGATTGCTCGATTTGAGCCGCACCGTCCCGCGCGCCTTGGGGCGGAGGGTGTAGCTGTTCAGCGTGATGCCCGAGGCGCCGGGCGAGACGCCGGGCACGCCCTCTTCCGCGCCTGCGCCGCAGAGGAAGTGGAACTGCAGGTCCGGGACCTCAGCCGCCTTGTCGGCGAACCAGAAGGCACCGCCTTCCACGACGTTCGAGGTGATGGGACCGGAGCGGAAGAACACATACTGTATTCCGGCCCAGACCGCCCAATGCGGTTTGTTGTACTTGTCGAGGCTTTCGTGGCCCTTGAGCTCGGCCACGATGTCCACGCCGAAATGATCGTTCAGGTTCTCGCCCACGCCGGGCAGGTCGTGGACCACGTCGATCCCGTGCTCCTTCAGGTGCGCGGCGGGCCCGACGCCCGAGAGCATCATGATCTTGGGCGTGCCGATGGCGCCCGAGGTCACCAGGACCTCGCTGTCGGCGGTGGCGTGTTTACGTTCTGAGCCTGTGAAATATTCGACACCCGTCGCGCGGTTCCCTTCAAAGGTGATCCGCTTGACGAGGCAGCCGGTTTCGACCGTCAGGTTGCTGCGCGTCATCACGGGTTTCAGGTAGCCCACGGCGGCGGAGCAGCGGCGCTTGTTCTTCGTCGTCGTCTGATAGGCGCCCGCCCCGGCCTGCATCTGGCCGTTGAAGTCGGGGTTATAGGGCATCCCCAGTTCCTGGCAGGACTGGACAAAGGCGCGGGTCGTCGGGTTCAGATCCGGAATGTCCGAGACGCCGAGCGGGCCGTCCGTGCCGTGCCAGTCGCCCGACAGGATGGTGTTGCCTTCGGAGCGGAGGAAATATTGCTGGATGTCCTTGAAGGCCCAGCCCTCACACCCTTCCTCATTGGCCCAGCGGTCATAGTCGACCGGGTTGCCGCGGGTGAAGACCTCGGCATTGATCGAGGATCCGCCGCCGATGACGCGGGCCTGAGCATAGGGGATCTCGCGATCCATCGCGTGCTTTTGCGGCGCGGTCTTGAAGCCCCAGGTGTGGGGGCCGCCGGTCATCTTGGCAAAGCCCACGGGCATGTGGATCAGGGGGTGGCGGTCCATGCCACCCGCTTCGAGGAGAAGCACCCGGGCGCTACTGTCCTCCGACAAGCGGGCGGCCATGACACAGCCCGCCGAGCCACCGCCCACGATGATGTAGTCGTAGCCGGCCATCACTTGATCCAGGGGTCGCGTTTACCGATTTCGATGTGAACCGATTTGACCTGGGTGTATTCCTCGACGCCCATCATGCCCGCCTCGCGGCCCCAGCCGGAGGCCTTGAAGCCGCCGATGGGAAGTTCCGGGCCACCCGACAGCGTGGTGTTGACCCAGAAGCGCCCGGCCTGCACCCGGCGGCTGATCGTCAGCGCCTTGTCGATGTTCTTCGTCCAGACCGAGGCGGCGAGGCCGTATTCGGTGTCGTTCGCGATGGCGATCGCCTCCTCGATATCGTCGAAGGGGATCACGGTCAGAACGGGGCCAAAGATTTCCTCGCGCGCGATGGTCATGTCGTTGGTGACATTGGTGAAGACCGTGGGCTGGATGTACTGCCCCTTGCCAAAGTCGATCGCATCACCGCCATAGACGAGGTTTGCGCCCTCGTCGCGGCCCTTCTGGATGTAGCCGAGGATCGTGTTGTTCTGGGCGTCCGTTGTGATCGCGCCGACCTGGGTCGCCTCGTCCAGGGGATCGCCGACGACGACCTTTGCGAGTTTCTCCGACACCATCCTGGCGAAGTCATCCGCCACCGAGCGTTCGACGATCAGGCGCGAGCCCGACACACAGCACTGACCGGTGTTGAACGCGATGCCAAAGGCGACGCCGTCGGCGGCATCTTCAAGATCGGCATCGGCGAAAACGATCTGCGGGTTCTTGCCGCCAAGTTCGAGGCCAAGCTTCTTGAAGTTCGATTTCCCCGCCGCTTCCACAACAGCACGGCCCACGCGGGTCGACCCGGTAAAGGACAACATGTCGACATCCATGTGCTCGATCAGCGCCTGGCCCACGGTGCTGCCGGAGCCCGTGACCACGTTGAAGCAACCATCGGGCAGGCCGGCCTCGGTCAGGATCTCTGCGAGGATCAGGGTGGTGGCCGAGGTCATCTCGCTGGGTTTGGCGACCATGACGTTGCCCGAGGCGAGGACGTAGGGCACCCGTTCGCAGAGGATGAGGAACGGGAAGTTCCAGGGCGTGATGACGCCGACGACGCCCACGGGTTCGCGGGTGACGACGCCGAAATTGCCATCGCCAAAATTGTTGAAGCTGTCGCCATGAAGGGTGCGGGCCAGACCGGCGCCCAGCTCGAACATGCCGATGGTGCCACTGACCTCGGCGCGGGCCTGGGCGATGGGTTTGCCGTTCTCAAGCGTCTCCCAATAGGCGATCTCTTCGAGCCGCGCGCGGATCCCCTCAGCGGTCTTCAAAAGAACGGCGGCGCGATCCGCACCGGACAGACCCGACCAGCGGCGATCGTCGAAGGCGGCGCGCGCGCTCGCGACGGCGGCGTTCAGATCGTCGGTCGTGCATTTCGGGAGCTTGGTCACCGGGATGCCGTGGCCGGGGGAATTCCGGACCAGCACCTCACGGTCGCCAGCAGGGATCGACGTGCCGTCGATGTAGAAGCCGAAGTCGCGCGGAGCCTCGGGCGGTGACAGGCGGGTCGCGGACTGGTCCATGGTGATTCCTCCCGAATTTGTAACGTTGCAAATCCTACATGTAACTATCTGGTTACGTCAAGTCTCCACCCCTTCATCTGGCCAGAAATATCCCGGGGGGAGGCCCGGATTTCATCCGGGACGGGGGCAGAGCCCCCTACCCCATCAATATCTGTGTCTTCAGGTCGCCTGGGCGGTCGGCGAAACTATCGAACGCTTCCTGGATCTTGTCGAGTGTGTACTCCGCCCCGGTGAAGGGGCGCGTCTGGATGCGGCCGTGGCTGAGAAGCGTCAGGGCGTCGTGCATGTCCTGCCCCTGCCCCGCCACAGAGCTGCCCATGGAGTTCTCCTGCAGGATCGTCTCGACAATGGAAAAGCTCATCTGACCGTCCGGACCCGACAGGCCAAAGGCCGCGAGGTGACCGCCTTTGCGCATAAGGGTCTGTGCAGTTTGATAGAGGGCGGGGTGGCCGACGCTTTCGATGACGATATCGGCGCCGCGGCCATTCGTATGCTCCATCACCAGCGCGTGGAGGGCATCCGGGTCAGAGGTTCCGAAATCAGCCCCGCAGTCGATGGCCATGCGCACACGGTCTTCGGAGATGTCTGAGACGATGATCGGCGCGGCTCCGATCGTTCGAAGGAGTTGGACATGCAGGTTGCCGATCGGACCCGCGCCAATGACGACGACGGATTGGCCGAAGGTGACATTGGATTTCCTTGCGGCGCGCACAACGCAGGCCAGGGGTTCGGTCAGGGCGAGCGTGCTGGCCGGAACCTGCGCAGGTGCAGGAATCACGAGGTGTGCGGGCACCGCGATGTACTCGGCGAAGGCCCCGTTGATCGTAATCCCCATCTGCTGCATCTCGGCGCAGTTCAGGATCTCGTTCCGGCGGCAGAAGTAGCAGCGTCCGCAGCCGATGTTCATGTCGACGACGCAGGCCATACCCTCTTCGAGCCCAGGGGCCGGACCACCAAGCTTCTCGATATGGCCGGTGAATTCGTGACCCGGGATAAGCGGGAGTTTGTCGGCGGCGTAATTCCCATGGAAGATGTGAATGTCTGTGCCGCAGATCCCGGTTCGGGCGATGCGGATGAGCGCCTCGTCAGGGCCCGGCTCGGGGCGCGCCACCTCCCTGAGCTCGAACCGCCCGGGTTCGGTCAGGACAGCGGCGCGCATCGATGTCATTTGACGACCCGGAGTTTCGATCGGTCGATTGTGGCCGCGATGGCGATGATCAGGATGATGCCAAAGACCATTTGCTGCTGCGTTGCGTCGACCTCGAAGTAGAGCATCGAGGACCGGATCACCGCCACGATGAGCGTCCCGATCAGCGTGTTGATCACGCCGCCCACGCCACCGGTGAGCGGGGTGCCGCCCACCAGAACCGCCACAATGGCAGGGAGGAGAAAGCCGTTGGCGATGGTGGGCGACCCGCCCGAAAGCTTCACTGCGAAGAGAAGCCCGGCGATGGCGGCGAAGGC
>CAWUIX010000221.1:0-5014 GCA_963922395.1 uncultured Rhodobacterales bacterium
TGGCAACGGCGGAATCGTCCGAAGATACATCACCACAGCCGCGACATCGTCTTCTGTCATCCGGGCAAAGTGATGATACGGCATCGGCGGTAACATCTCGGTGCCGTCCGGCCGGATGCCGGTTGCGATCATTGCCGCGATCTCTTCGTCGCTATAACCACCCAACCCGTCGGGATGACTTGTAATGTTGGATGCAACCGAAATGCCCCACGGACCTTCAAACGGATAGCCGCCGCCGCCAAAGTTGTTCTCCCAGTCCGGTCCCTTCATCGGAACGAGCGAATGGCACTCTGTACAGTGGGCAACCGGCCCTGCGAGATAAGAACCGTACTCCACAGTGCGACCGCGCGGAACGTCTGGCACGGAGTCAACTGGTGGACCCCAACGCTCCGGCAAAGGGAACGGATACACGGCTGGCGTGAAGCCGGTCTCTACCGCGGGTACCGTACGCAAGTAAGCGACGATTGCGGAAAGATCTGTGTCCGAAAGCTGCCGATACCCGTGGAACGGCATGGGCGGTCCAATGAGCGATCCATCTGGTCGAACGCCTTCGCGTATCGCCCTGCCTAGCTCCGCGTCGCTCCACGATCCCACACGACTGCCTGGCGTTATGTTGTGGGCCTGGATTTCAAGGCCGGCATCGACCAGAACCCAACCACTCAAAGGTTTTGCATCCGGCCCTTTTGGCGAATGGCAGTTACCGCATCCGGCGGGTCCTTCAACAAGATACGCGCCCCTTTCGACGAGCGTCTCCGCGTTCGCGCCACCAAAAGCAAAAAAAGCTGCTAATACCGCCAAATACGCTGTTCGCATCATTGTCCCCCCAGACTCCGCTTATTTTCGTCAGGATGACACGAATCTCTTAGCCAAAGCTAGAACTTCCAAAATAGCGAGCTCCGCTCGCTCAGGGTGCTCTTAGAACTTGCGAGCCTCACGAGTGCTTGACTGAGTGAGAGCAAGCGTTGCGTTGCCCGGATTTCCATCTATCTAAATACTAGATTGGACAGGGCGGATCCATGATCCGTCCTGCTACTGAGAAAGAAGAGGAGAACGCAGTGAGACGACAGGCAATTGCCATAACAAAGGTCGCGCCGTCGCCGGCCGCAGCGTTTTGGGCGCTTGTGGTGGGTATGGCGCTCCTTATCGCTCAAACCTTGGCGGCAAGCGCGCAAAGCCGCCCGAATACATTCGCGGATCTCGCCGACAAGGTCAGCCCCGCAGTGGTTAACATCACGACATCGACGACAGTGGCTGGCGCTACAGGTGGTCCCCAGCCGGTCGTTCCTGAGGGGTCGCCCTTTGAAGACTTCTTCCGGGACTTTCTGGATCGGAATGACGATGGACAACGGCGTCCCCGCCGCAGCCAGGCCCTGGGCTCTGGCTTTGTGATCTCCGAGGACGGGTACATCGTCACCAACAACCATGTCATTCAGGGCGCAGACGAGATCCTTATCGAGTTCTTCACAGGTGGTGAGCTTGAGGCAGAGATCGTCGGAACCGATCCGAATACGGATCTCGCCCTGCTCAAGGTTGAAGCGGACGAACCACTTGCCTTTGTGCCCTGGGGAGACTCGGATGAGGCGCGCGTGGGAGATTGGGTTATGGCCATGGGCAACCCACTGGGCCAGGGCTTCTCGGTGTCCGCCGGCATCGTCTCCGCACGGGGGCGGGCGCTTTCTGGAACCTATGACGATTACATTCAGACAGACGCGGCGATTAACCGGGGGAACTCCGGTGGTCCTCTGTTCAACCTCCGGGGTGAAGTTATCGGTGTGAACACGGCTATTCTGTCGCCGAACGGTGGTTCCATCGGGATCGGCTTTGCGATGTCCAGCCGGGTCGCGCAAAACGTAATCGGACAGCTTGAGGAATTTGGCGAGACGCGACGCGGATGGCTGGGTGTTCGTATTCAAGACGTTTCGGACGATGTAGCCGAGGCGCTTGGGTTGGAATCCTCTGCCGGCGCGTTGGTTACCGACGTCCCTGAGGGGCCTGCGGCAGATGCCGGAATTCTTCAGGGCGATGTCATCCTTTCTTTCGATGGAAATGATGTTGCGGATACCCGAGAGCTTGTTCGCCGGGTCGGCAATGCCGAGATCGGCAAAGCCGTTCGGGTGCGTGTCTGGAGGGAAGGCGAAACAGAAACGCTCATGGTGACGCTAGGCCGTCGCGAAGATGCAGAGCGTGCCATCCCCGCTTCGGCGCCCGCAAACGAAGAGCCGGTGACATCGGAAGTTCTTGGCCTGTCAATCTCATCCATGACCGATGAACTCCGCGAACAGCTTGGTCTCGATGCCGATGCCGAGGGCCTTGTCGTCGAAGATGTCGCCGAAGACTCGGAGGCGTTTGAGAAGGGTCTCCGCGCTGGGGATGTGATCTCAGAAGCTGGTCAGGAAGCTGTCGCCTCGATCTCGGACTTTGAGGATCGGATCGAAGCTGCGCGAGAGGCTGGGCGCAAGTCGCTCTTGCTCCTCGTCCGCCGGGCAGGTGACCCGCGTTTCGTCGCATTGTCGATCGACGAAGGCTAAGACGCGCAGCGAGGCGCAAGTTTCACGGTAGCGGGCGCCTCGGTGGGCGCCCGTTTCCTTTTGTCAGACCCGACTGACCATGACCTGGGCATCGGCGGACTCGAGAAGACTATTCTCAGAGTTCCAAAGAGCGGCGGCCGAACTGGACAGAACCGATAAAACGGTCGCGGTAACAGCTACCCAAACAAAATGACGTGACAAATGCGGACCCCAATCCAGACAGACATTCGCGAACATGCGAATGCTCTGTGCTTAAGCTATGACAGAAGCCCGGCGGGCAGGGAAAATCAAAGACGAGACCTCATCCACATAAGAACAAGTGTGTGATATCTCGAGAGTACTGTTTCCATTTTGTGTCCAATGCTCCCCCTGTTAGTCACTCTCATCGGGCTCCAAGCCATTTCGAGCGGCTATGAAGTCTGCAAGCATCGGGACATATAAATCGCCGCCCCCCTCGGCCTCCATGCCAGCATAGGAGTTTCGCACGGCCCCTTGCACGGGCTGGACGGCACCGACCGATAGGGCAAGGTTTGACAGGTAGCGCATATCTTTCGAGGCGTTTGTAATTGAAAAACGGTGCGCGTCCTCGTCCCGTTCCAAAGTCCACTTCATAAAGGTCTCGTAGAACCCATTTGATAGTCGGCCGGGACGGATCACCGCATCGACTTGCTCTACTGAAAGCCCAGATTTTCGCGCAATGGCCAAGGCTTCGCTATAAAGCGCCCCATAGCCCATCGCGATGAAGTTGTTGATCAGCTTCATCTTGTGACCCATGCCGACCGGACCCAGGTGGACGATGTTCCCCGCCCAGCACTCCAGGATGGGCCGCACCTGCTCGAAGGTCGCCTCGTCCGCGCCGACCATGGTGTCCAGCGTCCCAGCTTCCGCCTCCTTCGGGGTGCGTGCTAGGGGAGCGTCTACAAGGGTCTTGCCCGCGCCAGCGAGTTCTTCTGAAAGAGCAAGCGTGCTGACGGGATCCGAGGTCGAACAGTCGATCACGATTAAGCCATCCCGACCTGAGGCGAGAATGCCGTCGCTTCCACGAATGACACCTTCGACCTGAGGGCTGCCGGACACGCAGATATGGATCACATCGACCAACGCAGCCAATTCGGCGGGGGTCTTCGCCTCTGTCGCCCCGAGCGACAGCAGGTCATCAACAGGGGCGCGATTGCGATGCGCCATCACCACCAAGGGATAGCCCTGCTTCAGGATGTTTTTGGCCATCCCATGCCCCATCAGCCCTACGCCGATAAACCCAATGCGTTGCTTTGACACCTCAATCCCCTCCCATATGCGTTCGGGACGGGCTTAATGGATCAGCTCTGGCAACGGAAGAGAGCGTCACTTTTCAGCGGAGCAGGGTGCTTTGGCTCACTCGGCCGCGAGCGGTGCCGCGTCTTTACGTCCTATCGTCGTGATATCTGTTAACACCGTTTCGATGAGCTTCTGGAAAGCCTTGAAGTTGGCATTCGGTCGGATGGCCTGTTCATCCATGTAAAGAGACCTATCAATCTCAACCTGAACCACATGCTGACCGCGAGAGGGCCGCCCATAGCGCTGGGCAGAATACGCCCCTGCGAACGGGGCATTCCGGATAACAGTCAGACCGGCACTGGCAAACGCCGCTTCAATACGCTCGACAACCGATTGCGATGCGGCGGCGCCAAAACGATCGCCAAGAACGATATCCGGGCGCGTGCCTTTCGGATGCACAACGTTTTCAAGCGCCTCGTGCGGCATGGAATGGCAATCCACCATAATGGCCTCGCCAAACTGGCGCATGGTGTCCCCGATCAGCGTATCGAGCGTGTGGTGGTAGGGATACCAGTGCTCGCGAATTCGCTGATCCGCTTCCCGCCGAGTCAGCTTGCCGCGATAAATCGCACGGCCGTTCGCGACCACTCTGGGAACCACACCCAGACCGGAGCTTACACGCGGGTTATGTCCGCCACCCCGAACGTTCTCGATCAGCGCAGGGTCAAGCTCATCGGCGGACCGATTGAGGTCAATAAACGCGCGCGGGGCGCGGGCGGCCAGCAGCGGTGCGCCCAAGCGCGGTGCGCTTTCAAACATAAGATCCACGAAAGCATCTTCGGAGGATCGGATCGCCCGCTGATCCAGCACACTCTTGCGCAAGAAAGAGGGTGGGTAGTCGCGACCCGAATGGGGCGAGGCGAATAGCACAGACGTCGTCCATGTATCCGGCATCGTCAATTCGTACGCAGCTTGCATCCGGGTCCTCTCGTGCGGGGCAACACGAAACACTATAGACTGATCATGTGCCGTGCCAAAAGGCCTTGCAGTTGCACACCCTCTCTTTTATAGACCCTGCACCGGCGCGGGAAGGGAACTTCACGCGTCTTGTTCTTTGAACAGGGCGGGGCCTCGCGCTCCACCGGATCGGGCGGTTAGCTCAGCGGTAGAGCACTACGTTGACATCGTAGGGGTCACTGGTTCGATCCCAGTACCGCCCACCATCGAGA
>CAWUIX010000222.1:0-4970 GCA_963922395.1 uncultured Rhodobacterales bacterium
GGCCGCCCCGGCCTCCCGCGCCGCGCGCGGCATCCCATCGACAACGCAGGTCTCGCCGCTTTGGGCGATGGTGGATGCGCCCGCCGACCTCAGCGCCAGAAGACCATCGGCGCCGTCGCGACCCATACCGGTGAGAATGACCCCTAAGACCTGCGGGGCCAGAGCCAAAGCGGACCGAAAGAGGCGGTCGACAGAGGGCACATAGAGCGAGGTCCCATCATCCTCCACGAGCCGCGTCCGGAGAACCGTGCGCCCTGTCAGCTCCAAATGATGCGTTCCACCAGGCGCGATCAGGACATCCCCTTGTTTCGGCGCCTCCCCTCCCTCGGCGATCCGGACCCGGGGCCCGAAGCGCGCGTCAAGGCGTTGTGCAAGGCTGCGCAGGAAAGCCTCTGGCATATGCTGGGCAATAAGAACCGGCGGCCCATCTACGGGAAAGTCGGCCAGGACACGTTCGATGGCGTCCACGCCACCAGTCGAACTGCCCAAAAGAACAACGCGACCGTTCCATTGAAATTGCGAAGACGCTCCGCCGGATGTTGCGACCTGGGAGCCGGGGTGGTGCGCTGGATCCACCTTGCGTTCCGGTGCACTGCGTTGCCGGACGCTGGCACCCGAGGCCGCATAAATCGCTTCGACGAGCCGCGCCCTTTGGCGGGGATCGCCCTGGACCTGGGTGACATCGACACAGTCCACGGCCCCAATCGAAAGGGCACGAATAGCATCCGCAGAGTTTTCTTTGGTCCGGGTCGAAACCATCACGACGGGCATCGGACGAAGCCGCATCAGGCGCTCCAGAAAGGCGAGCCCATTCATCCGCGGCATCTCTACATCAAGTGTGATAACGTCCGGAGAGAGGGATTTAATGAGATCTCGTGCCTCATAGGGGTCCGCTGCCTCGCCCACGACCGTCAATCGCGGATCCGCTTCTACCATGGCCCGCAACAAGGCCCGAATGGTCCGGCTATCGTCCACCAGAAGCACACGCCTCGGCTGCCTGTGCAATGCGGTCATCGTCCAACTCCTCCGTGCGAAAGGCGGGCCGGCGGTGCCGCGCCCTCTCGTGGTTCCCCAACAGCCGTCCTGGGGAGTAAAACGAGAACCATGCGTTGCAGACGCCCTTCAAAATCGCGCAAAGGCGAAAGGATCGCAGGTTCTGCAACGCCTGCTCCGGCGGATAATGGCGCCACCCAGAAGGGACAGTCGGCCCTGACCCCCGCGCTCACCCCAGCCCAGTCCGGGTAGGCAACCGCCACGTCCAGATCGGCGCTTATGGATCCTGCGCTCAATATGCTGTCCCAATGTGCCCCAAGCGCCGCGCGCGCCGTCCCGGCGAACACGCTGAATTGCTCGTTCATTTCAATGAGCCGACCGTCCGGCGAAAAGGCTGCGAGCGGGGTATGCGCCTCGGCAACCCGCCGAACCAGATCTTGCCGCTGCAAGTCCGTGACATCACGCCATTCCAGCAAGAGACCAACAGGCTCGTCCGCCTCATCTCGGATCATCGCCCCCTCAATCCGCAGATGTGCCGAACCAAGCCTGATGTCGTCTGTCACATGCGAAACATCCTGCAGGCGATCGCGCATGCGCAACGCGCCCGGAAAGAGCATATCCAACGGCCGCCCCACGGCGAGATCTGGCTTAAAATCCGTGACATAGCGGTCGATTGCGATCCGGTGCGCGTTCAAGAACGCGGTCATCCTTGCGTTCACGTAGAGAATGGTCAGATGCCGATCGACCAGCATCAGCGCAGCGCCGCTTTGTTCAAAGGCTGCGCCTTTGAAAGCGACCTCTCTGGCCCGCGCCTCTGCTTCCAGAAGAGAGGCACGAAAGGCATCCAGCCGTCGGGCGATTTTGCCGATCTCATCTTTGCGGTCGCGGCCCGGGATCTCCGCTTGATAGTCGCGCAGGGCGACCCTCCGCATCGCCTGATCGACGCGGGCCAGCGGCACACTCATGCTACGGGCAATCATCAACCCCAAGACGGTGATCACAGACAGCGCGACAGCACCGTCTTCGATCATCTGCTGACGCATGATCTTGGCCGGGGCCATAATCTCTGGCTCAGCCTGCTGGACGTAGACACCCAGGCGACGCCCCATGAACATGAGCGGGACATGCGCACTGATAACATCGACCCCATCCGCCGATTGATGGACGAGCATCTCCCGTCCCTCGCCCAGATTATCGATAGAAACGGGGTTCTCCGGCACTGTGCCCGTCAAGGCCGGGGCCGCCCCCCGCAAACCACTGATCCGTGTGCCCCCATCGCTGAGGAAAGCTTCGCCCGACCGTCCGAGTCCGGCAGACCGCACCATGATCTCATCGACCCTGTCGATCGAGACGCGGACTGCAAGGACGGCTTCCGTCACGCCAGCCGGGCTACGGATCGGCAGCGCAAAGATGGCACTGCGCGCCCCATCCGCCATCGGATCCTCGATGAAATCGGTCATGAAGTCGGTCGAAAACCCGGTCCCATTGCGCGCCCGGCGGAACGCAAGCGGCAGGCCCGCGTTCCGCAAGGGTGCCTGATCGAGATGTGTGCCAAAAACCTCTGTCTTGGCGGCGGAGTAAACGACCGTCCCGTTCGGCGCGATCAGGAAGATGTCTGTATAGCGCTGCCCCTGCATCTTCGCCTGAAAGAACGGGTGATATCGCCGGTGCGCGCGCGAATAGGCCGAGGCATCATCGGCCTGGGTCAGGCGATATCGCCGCTCGGGCGGAAACGGATTTCCAGTGATGTACAGCCGCCGCAGATCCCGCGCCGCAGTGTCCCCGTGACGATCCCAACCCGTGACAAAGGCGCGCGCCGCCTCCAGCAAGACCGGGTTCGACGACTGCCCGCGCAGATCGGCGCGTATTGCGTTGAGCTCTCTCTGAACTTCGGTCGCGCGGCTTTCGGCAACGGCGAGCAATCGATCATACCCGGACACCATGACGGTGGCTCTGGCATTGGCGGAGGCAATGACCTCGGCGATGCCGATCGACAGAATGCCGATCAACACCGTCATAAGCGGTAGCTTCACACCGATATTGAGGTTGTTGAACACGCGCACTTTCAATCATGGGGCCGTCCGGGAAGGCACATCCCCTTTCGGCACGCATGATGTTTCGGCGGATCGGATGAAAAATTGGTTTAGGGCGCCCGCCGCGGATCAGGTCATCGGTGAAAAACTACGCGCATCTGCCCGTTTCCAGCGGTCGAGATACCCCTCACCCACGTTTTTCCCGTCGATCAAAAAACGTTCCGGCAGATAGGGAAACGCCTCCTCACCCGTCACCATCTCTCCCGTCGTCTCGCGTTGCATAAAGTGGTGGGGCAGAAACTGTCGCGGATCATCGAGACCGGCCGCCCCCGCCATCTCGGCAAGGGCCTTCAGCGTGTTCTTCTGAAAGCGCGCGACGCGTTCCGATTTATCCGTGACATCCAGCGCCCGCATGCGCATCGCGTCCTGCGTCGCCACGCCGACCGGACAGTGGTTCGTGTGGCAGGCCTGCGCCTGAATGCACCCGACCGCGAACATGAACCCGCGCGCGGAATTGGCCCAGTCGGCGCCCAGGGCAAAGGCGCGCGCCAGGTCAAAGGCCGAGATCAGCTTGCCCGCCGCTCCGATCCGGATCTGATCGCGGAGCCCGGCCCCACGCAGCGTGTTGTTCACGAAGGTCAGACCCTCGACCAGTGGCATCCCCACATGGTTGGCAAATTCCAAGGGCGCCGCGCCGGTGCCCCCTTCTTTCCCGTCGACCACGACGAAATCGGGAATAATCTCGGTCTCCAGCATCGCCTTCACGATGCACATGAACTCGCGCCGGTGACCAATGCAAAGCTTGAAGCCCACCGGCTTACCCCCTGATTTCTCACGCAGAAGGGCCAGGAACTCCATCATCTCAATCGGGGTCGAAAACGCCGAATGGGCGGCGGGCGATATGCAGTCGACCCCCATCGGCACGCCCCGCGCCTCCGAGATCTCGGGCGTGATCTTAGACGCGGGCAGCATACCGCCGTGGCCTGGCTTCGCACCCTGACTGAGCTTCACCTCCACCATCTTGACCTGATCGAGCGTCGCCGTGTCCGCGAACTTCTCCGGATCGAACGCACCCTCTGGCGTGCGGGCCCCGAAATACCCCGACCCAATCTCATAGATCAGATCGCCGCCACCTTCTTTGTGATAGCGGCTCACACCACCTTCCCCAGTATCGTGAGCAAAGCCACCCATCTTCGCGCCTTTGTTGAGCGCAAGTATCGCGTTGGCCGACAGGGACCCAAAGCTCATGGCAGAAATATTGTAGAGCGACGCATCATAGGGCTTCGTGCAGGCCGCATTTCCGATGGTCACACGGAAATCTTTGTATTCCAGATGCTTGGGCTGGATCGAATGAGTCAACCAGGCATATCCCGCATCATAGACGCGCGCCTGGGTGCCAAAGGGGCGTTTGTCTTCAGCCCCCTTCGCGCGCTGGTACACGAGGCTGCGCTCTTCACGGGAAAATGGCTCTTCGTCACGGTCACTTTCGATCAGGTATTGCCGGATCTCCGGACGAATGCCCTCAAAGATGAACCGCATATGCCCCAGAACCGGATAGTTTCGAAGGATCGCATGCTTCCGTTGCATCACGTCGTAAACACCGACGAGGGTCAGGCCGAAGAACACCAGCACCGGCAGCCAGAACCATGCGCTCATCGGGACAAGGGCCAGGGAGACCAGCGTCATAACGCCGACGCCCGCGAAAGTCAGAAACCGTTCATATTCTTTGATAAAGTCCATGGCCGTCCCCTTGTCGCACGTTGCACCCACTAGACCGACGGGGCTTACCGCGCGCAAGCCCCGGTTACAGCATCAGACCTGAACGTGATCAGCGTGTGAAGGCCGCCTGAATATCGAAGCGCGCCTCGGCGAGGTTCAGCCCCTTGGGCGCCGCAGGCATCCGGCCTGCGTGCTACACCGCAGACAGGGCCGCCCGATCCAACC
>CAWUIX010000223.1:0-4966 GCA_963922395.1 uncultured Rhodobacterales bacterium
TAAAGAGAAGCGGACCTTCATGCGCTACGCGCCGAAAACTCGGTTTGTCCCGCACAACTCACGTTGATAACGGATGCTGGGAACGACCGCTTTGCTCGTTCGGGACGCGCGAAAGACGACTAGTGTCTCGGCAAACCCTTACTCCGTGGAGGCTGATACGTCCTGTGAAAGTTCTTTTGTGAGGGTCGACCCCTTCGCCAACCGGCGTGCCAGCGTCTGAACAAATCCGCCATACCGCTCCTTGCCCTTTGCTTTGGCGGCCGCGTAGGTGTCATCCGGCAAGGGTGGAGTCGTCGTCAGCCAGAAGCGGACGAACAGCGCCAGTGCCTCGGTCGTGATCTCTTGGTCGCGCTCCAGGCGTTCGAGTGATCGGGTCAGACGGTCGAGCCTCCGAACGATTGCGGCCTCGCTCTGCTCGGCGCTGTCGGGTGAGAGGAACGACGCCAATGCCGCCTCGATGATCTGGGTTTTGGGAACGCGTCGTCGCGCGGCCAGCGCGTCGATTTGATCGAAGAGGGCTGCGTCGACATAGGCGGTGATCTTGGCCTTCTTCATGTCGTCACCTCACAGTTCGATCCCGTCGTCCGGATCGAGGGCCGCTTGACGCGCCACAGTACGGAAGCGGGTTTGCATGGCGCGGGCGCGTTGGGCCTCGTCGTCAGGATCGTCTTCGAGGGCCGCGAATTCCTCGCGCGGGCACGGCAGCTCGGGCGCCACATCCTCATGCTCGGGGATCTCAGGCTCTCGTCGGATGCCCCCATCTGCATCGTCAGCGGGCTTTTTCACGCCAGTTTCTTGGGGTGGTGCGACTGGCTGAAGACTGCTCCAATCATCGGTTTCCGCGAGGCTGACGGGTGCTGATGCTTCGACGATAGGCGGCTTTTGGATTCTCGCCGTCAGTTGCGCATCGCGGAAGTGCCGCACTTTTTGTGCTCGGATCGGGGCTGCGCCCGACACGAGGATGATTTCGTCGTCGGGTGGCAGCTGCATGATCTCACCGGGCGTGAGCAAGGCGCGGGCGGTTTCCTGGCGCGAGACCATCAGATGCCCGAGCCAAGGTGACAGGCGGTGCCCGGCATAGTTCTTCATCGCGCGCAGCTCGGTCGTGGTGCCTAGGGCGTCGGACAGACGCTTCGCCGTGCGCTCGTCATTGGTCGCGAAGGCGACGCGGACATGGCAGTTGTCCAGAATGGCGTTGTTCTGGCCATAGGCCTTTTCGATCTGGTTCAGCGACTGGGCGATCAGGAAGGCCTTGAGACCGTATCCCGCCATGAAGGCCAGCTGACTTTCAAAGAAGTCGAGACGGCCGAGGGAGGGGAATTCGTCGAGCATGAATAGAAGGCGGTGCTTGCGGTTGGTGTTGTGCAATTCTTCCGTCAGGCGGCGGCCGATCTGGTTCAGGATTAGCCGGACCAGCGGTTTCGTGCGGGAAATGTCCGACGGGGGTACTACGAGGTAGAGGGTGAGCGGCCGCGCATCCGAGACCAGATCATCGATCCGCCAGTCGCAGCGCCGGGTCACGGCGGCGATCACGGGGTCGCGGTAGAGGCTGAGGAAGGACATGGCCGTGGACAGGACGCCGGAGCGTTCGTTCTCGGATTTGTTCAGCAGCTCGCGGGCGGCCTGAGCGACAACAGTATGCGGGCGATCTCCGAGATGGGCCGTCCGCATCATTGCCGTCAGTGTGGCAGCGATGGGACGCCGCGGATCGGACAGAAAGGCGGCGACGCCTGCCAGTGTCTTGTCCTTCTCAGCATAGAGGACATGCAGGATCGCGCCCACCAGAAGGGAATGGCTCGTCTTCTCCCAATGGTTCCGTCGCTCGAGCTGGCCTTCGGGATCGACGAGGATGTCGGCAATGTTTTGGACGTCGCGCACTTCGCGCTCGCCGCGACGGACCTCGAGGAGCGGATTGTAGGCGGCGCTGGCCGCGTTGGTCGGATCGAAGAGCAGGACACGCCCGAACCGTGCCCGCCATCCGGACGTCAGCTGCCAGTTCTCGCCCTTGATGTCGTGGACAATCGCGGAGCCCGGCCAGGTCAGCAGGCTTGGGATCACCAGGCCGACGCCTTTGCCGGAACGGGTGGGCGCGAAGCACAGCACGTGTTCCGGACCATCATGCCGGAGGTAGCGCTTGTCGAGGCGGCCGAGCACGACCCCGTCGACTGCGAATAGCCCGGCGTCGGTGATATCTTTGGTGCCCGCCCATCTGGCCGAGCCATAGGTTGTCACGTCGCTCGCCTCGCGCGCCTGCAGGACCGACAGAAAGATCGCGACGGCAAAGGCGGCGGTCCCGCCCGCGCCGGCGATTGCGGCTCCTTCCATGAAGACGCGGGGCGCATAGGCGTCGTACCAGTACCACCAGGTGAAGACCTGCCACGGGCGGTAGATCGGCAGGCCGAAGAGGGCGGTGAGAGGCGCGCCAAGCTGGGGTTGGAACCCGAGGCGAAACGCGACCCACTGCGTCGCTGCCCAGACAAAGAGCAGCGCCACGATGCTGACGATGATGATCTGGCCCCAGAGGATCTTGGTGGCCAATGACGTGTCCTGACGGCTCATGGTGATGTCCTTTCTGATCAGAGGCTCAGCCCGCGCTTGCGCCCGAAGCTCCAATCGATCCCGCCGCCTGGCGTCATCGTGCCTGTGACGGATTGGCTGAGGTGGCGTTCGAGTTGCGGGGTCCAGGGGACGAGCGAGAAGCCGAGACCATCGTCGATCATAGCGAAGCGGCCCGAGGCGAGATCGAGGCGTTGCCGGAACGTCCCTGTGACGGGTTCGCCCTCAGTCGGCTTGTAACGGGGGAGGCCGGTTTGGGTGCTCAGGTCTTGAGCGATGACGTCCAGTTCGCGGTTGCGCAGGGTCGCCAGCAGATCGCGGGCAAAGGTGACTCGCTGACCTTGCCGTTGGGCGAGGCCTTCGGCGACAAGGTGATCTGAGCGGCGCTCCAACGCGTGGCGAACCTCCGCGCCAAATCCGGCGCCGCTGAGCGGTGCGCGGTCCCGGGCAAGATGCAGGCGGTCGAGCCAGGTCGCGCCCTCGGCCTCTATCTGGGCGGCCAGCGACAGATCGGAACGACCGACAAGAGACAGTTGCGGTGTCCCGTCCGTCTTCCCCGTCCAGAGCCGGGTTTCGACGATACCACCTCGCGGCGTGTCGCCGGTCGCATCGAGATCCCGGAAGCGCAGGTGATGAACACGACCGTCAACGCCGTCGATGATCGCGTAGCCGGTCCCGGCGTGGTCATCATGAAAGCCGCGTTCCACGAGCCGCCCGAGGATCGGCGCGGTGGGCGTGCCTTCGATGGCGAAATCACCCGCTGCGCGGTGGCGGTCGGCGCCCATGGCCCGGTGCATTCTCTTGATGATGTCGCCGCGCATCCCAAGTTCGCGCAGAGTGTCTTCGGCACTCGGTTTCAGCTCCCAGGCGGCAGGGGCGATCTGTTCGGCCAGCCCGAGCCTCTCCAGTGTCTGGGCGCGCCCGATCATCAAGCGGCGCAGTTCCGGATCGCGGGGCTCCGGTGTGCCGCGGCGCAGGTCGGCGATGCCGACATGATCGTCCGCCAGCGATCGCAGGCCGCGGTCGAGATCGGTCCAGCGCTCCGCCGTGACCTGCGTTTCCAGGGCTTGGGAAATCTCGCGCGCGCTGCGGGGGCCTAGTTCCAGTTGCACGAGGTCTTCCGCGCGCGCCCGAAACCCCCGGCTGATGTAGTCGCGCGAGATCACAAGGTCCCGCCCATCGTCGGCCTTTCCGCGCACCAGAATGTGGACATGCGGATTGTCGGTGTTCCAGTGATCGACGGCGACCCATTCGAGTGTGGTGCCGAGATCCCGTTCGGCTCGGGCCATCAGATCCCGGGTGAAGGCGCGTAGATCTTCGAGGTCGCCCGCGTCTTCCGGCGAGATGATGAACCGGAAATGATGCCGGTCGCCTTCGCAGCGCGCCGCAAATCCGCCCCGGTCAAGATCATCGCGTTGAGCCCCGAATAAGTCGGCGTCGCGCCCGTCCTGACCGACGCCGTCGCGCTGCAGGTAGCCGAGATGCTTGGCCATGGGCGCGGAACGAAAGCGCTTACCCTGGTGGCGCACGACGCGGGCCTTCACGACGACGCGCCGGGAGGTGCGAGTCAGGCCTTTGGCCGTTCGGGCAAACCGTCCGCGCCCAAAAGAGGTGTTGCCGGAACGCGTGCTGCCAGCGCCGATACGATAGCCGGTATGTCCGGATTTCCGCGCGGCGCGCATCACCTCGTTGACGAAGCGTGTCGATTGCTTAGAGGTCTTGCCGCCGTCGCGGATGCGTCCGGGGCGGATCCGCAGGTCATTGTCGCGCCGGGTCATGGCCGCACTCGCTTGAAGGACCAGCTGCCGCTTGAAAAACGCCCATAAATCAGCTCTCTAGGTGAAATCCTGCGGCATGCAGCTTGGATGTGCCGCGCAAATCCTCGCAGAGAAACAACAGCTTGAGGTCCGCTTGCGGCACCTCTTTTATCTCGCGCTCTTTCTGTTGAGACCCTGCGCGTCGACCCGCACCGGCACATTCCTGCGACGGGGCTTTCCAGACCTCGCCATGGGGCGAATCCGCAGATCATTGTGTTCGCCCTTGGCTGAGAGGCACGAAAATCCCGTTCTGCGACGCGTCAGTCGCAATCCGTTGGGCGTCATCGCCGGGGGTCTGACCCTTCTCGGCCATTGCCGCGAACAACGGGGCGTCGCGCCAGTCCTGCGTCCTCTGCGAGTTATTCACTGTCCGCGCGACATCGGTCCCGTCACCGATGAGTGGCGCGAGGATGGCGAGGTAATTGCGAGTTTCAAGCGGCAGGGCGCGCCCGGTATCGAGGTGCTCTTGATAGCGCGCAGGCCCGGCATTGTAGGCAGCGAGAAAGCCGGGGGACCCGAACCGGTCGTACATTTGCCTCAGATAGGCGGCGCCGGCTAGGATGTTATCGCGTGGATCGAAGGGGTCATCGCCA
>CAWUIX010000224.1:0-4952 GCA_963922395.1 uncultured Rhodobacterales bacterium
GGTGATGGGGACTGAGAAGGGGATCTGTGGGATGGCCTTTGCCGCCGAGACCGGTCCAGAGCCTGCGATGGCGGATCTTAAGTCCCGGTGGCGGAATGCGCGCTATGTGGAAGATCCGACGCGGCTGGCGCCGATGGTGGAGGCGGCGTTTCCGACCTCGGATACAGCCGGGGAGCTGCCGCTTTATCTGATCGGGGCGCCGTTTCAGATTAAGGTCTGGGAAGCGCTTTTGCGGATCCCGACGGGGCATGTGACGACCTATTCCGATATCGCGCAATCCATCGGGCACCCGAAGGCCGTCCGCGCGGTCGGGACCGCTGTGGGGCGCAATCCGATCAGCTGGTTGATCCCGTGCCACCGGGCGCTGCGGAAGTCCGGCGGGTTGGGTGGTTATCACTGGGGGCTGCCTGTGAAGCGGGCGATGCTGGCCTGGGAGGCGGCTGAGACCGCCTGATCCCGTCAGCAAAGTTTCGCCACGTCACGTGCTATTGCCTATCAGCCCGCTTTTTCCCC
Source organism: uncultured Rhodobacterales bacterium (assembly GCA_963922395.1). Taxonomy (GTDB): domain Bacteria; phylum Pseudomonadota; class Alphaproteobacteria; order Rhodobacterales; family Rhodobacteraceae; genus Ovoidimarina. The sequence goes on from CAWUIX010000224.1 coordinate 514, forward strand.
ATTTAAAGGAAGAGCGCGGTCGGAGGATCGCCGAAGGCAGAGGACTGAGCATAATATGAGAGCGAGTATTAAGATCGCGGGCGTGGCGACGGCTGCGCTGTTTGCATTGGCGGCGTGTACTGACCCGACCTATGGCCCGGGCGGAGAGCGCCAGAGGACCGCGCAGGGCGCAGCGATTGGTGCCGGGATTGGTGCAGTGCTGGGCGGAACGATTAAGAGCGGCGATGATCGGGTCGAGAACGCGATTGTGGGGGCCGCGATTGGTGGACTGGTTGGGGGGGCCATTGGCAACAACCTCGACAAGCAAGCGCAGGAACTGAACCAATCGCTGTCGAGCGATATCGGTGTGATCAACACCGGCGATGCGCTGATCGTGCGGATGCCGCAGGATATTCTGTTCGCGGTCGACAGCTCGACTGTCCGGCCTGACCTTCGGAACGACCTGTTGATCCTGGCCGATAGCCTGAACACCTATCCCGATACGACGGTGACGGTGGTCGGGCATACCGACAACACCGGGTCGGCGGAGTACAATCAGGGCCTGAGTGAGCGGCGCGCGAATTCTGTGGCCTCGGTTCTGATCAATGCGGGTGTCAGCGGTGGCCGGCTCATTGCCATCGGCGCAGGTGAGGATCAGCCGATTGCGACCAACCAGACGGCAGAGGGCCGGGCGCAGAACCGCCGGGTCGACATTACGATCCGTCCGAACAGTTAAGTTATGGCGGCGCGCTGGTTGCCTGCGCGCCGTTTCATTCCTTGGGTGGTTTCAGGTTTCGGCTGGTTGGAGAATGCGACCGAGCGGCCGGCCGCCCACCACATGAATGTGGAAGTGGTCGACTTCCTGAACGGCGTCTTCGCCTGCGTTCGAGATTGTGCGAAAGCCGTTTCCGCCATCCGCCGGGCTGACGCCCAGCATCGTACAAACTCTCCCGAAGGTGCGCACGAAATCGACGATCTCGGCATCTGACGCTTCGTTTGCGAAATGGTCATGCGCCACGTACGGCCCTTTGGGGATCACGAGCACGTGGGCCGGGGCCTGGGGCCGGATATCGCGGAAGGCGAGGGTGTGTTCGGTTTCCATGACGGTGTCGTTCGGGATCTCTCCGCGCAGGATCTTCGCGAAGATGTTCTCGGTGTCGTAGCTGTAGGCCATCGGGTGTGCCCCTTCAGTCGGCAAAGATGAAATCGGAATTCGCCAGCGCGCGGGCCCGGTCCGGCGCGAGCGAGAAGAAGTTGGCCAGCGGCGTGGCGTTGTCGTCCGGGTCCGCGGTTTCGCGAATGCGGAAGTGATCGGGGAATTCTTCGTCCTTGAGCCGATCGCTTTCAAAGAGGATGTCGTTCCGCAGCGTGGGCAGAAGCCCGTCGACCGCCTGATCGGGCGCATCAGGGCCCGCCAGGCCGACGCGGCGGGCATGGCCGCGCAGGTAGGTGTCGCTGAACGCGCATTCGACCTCAAGCAGGCGTGTCTGGCTGCGGTCGGCGTAGAAATCGCGGACCAGATCGACATTGCCGGGGTCCATGCAGATCACGAGGCGGTCGCTTTCGAAATACTCAAACAGCATGCGCATCAGGGCCCGCCGGTGGCGCGTGCGCTTTTCCAAAGTGGCCTGGATGCCGCCGAGATCGGGGAGCGGTGTGGCCTCCTCATCAAAGAGGTATTCGACCGCTGGCACGTTTGAGTGATGGCTGAGCTGATCGAGGAGGCGCTTGGCCACGTTCAATTTCTTGCAGGCGATGATCATAAGCTCGCGTTCGCTTCCGATCGTCGCCTCGCGCTCCCAGAACCGGGGCGCGAACCTTTGGCCGATGCGGCCCTTGCTGGTCAGGAAGGTGTAGAGGCGTTTGCCTTCGTTAGAGGTTGAGATTTCCTCATCCGTGGCGACATAGAGCCGGCCCAGGCGTTCCTTGAGCTCTGTGGCTTCGGGCGAGATTTTGCGGGCGAAAAGATAGTCCTGTCCGACGAGCAGATCGTAGTGGTCGTTGTAGAACGTCACCGGCATTCCGTAGTCCGAGAACATCAGGAATGTCAGGGTGCGGGAGCGCAATTCGTCGGCGGGGACGAGGTGGGGCACCACCGTTTGAAAGAACGTCTCGTCGGGGATCCATGTGGTGCGGAAGAAGCGCATGACCTCTGGCCGGGCGCGGATGAAGTCCAGCACACTCTCCACCGTTCGGCGGCGGAGGCACCACCATTGCGAGCCGATGCGGATTTCCATGTCTTCGGGGATCTCGCGGCGGAGGCCCAGCTTCTTTTGCAGGTCCATCGCGGCGTAGAAGAGCTTTTTTTGGCGCCGCTCGTTGAAGAGGTGGCGATAGACGAGGCGTTCCTCTTTCAGGCCGGTCTTGATCCAGTCGGAGGCAAAGAAATCTTCATGCTCGATGAAGTCCTTGTCTTCGCGGTCAAGGTAATCGTGGACGTATTGCGCGGGTTTGATCGCCATACAGTCGCCCGACAGCATGTAGAAATGCGTGGCGGTCGGGAATTCTGCCACCGCCGCCTCGAGCGCGGCGAGCGTGGCGTCGACCAAGCTCCACTCCCCCCAGCCACAGCGGACGCGGCGGCGGGCGAAGGTGACGTTTGGCAGGGGATCGAGCGCAGAGCGGATTTTGTCGTAGGCGGCCTTCGGTGCGCGTGCGTCAAAATGGATGGCCATCTTGTCGCCGGCGCGCGTGAGCCGCCGCGCCTGATGGATGATGGCACTCGGATCCTTATGGCACAGCAGGATGAAGGCGATTTCTGCCATTTGCCGTTTTGTTGCTCGATCTTGTATTCCGGTCTCAGTTTCGCATTGTTATTGTGGTCGGGCATTGAATAAACCCCCAATTATTGTTTTTTTGCGTATCAGGCACCGGTCAGCAAAAAAACAGCCGGGCCAGAGGCAGACGAGGCAAGAATGGGCTTTCCAGGCACCTGGATGACCGAGAGCGAAAGCATGGTCTATCGCGTGGTGCCCAAGTGTGCCTGCTCGACCATCGGCCAGATCATGTTCTACTCCGATCATGGGCGGTTTTTCGATGGCGATATCCATGATGCGCGCGAGGGCCTGCACAAGTGGGCGAGCGAGGACAGCCAGTCGGCGATCGCGGACAACGTGGCGTCGCATAAGTCGTTTGCGTTCACCTGTGTGCGCAATCCCTATACCCGGATCCTGTCGTCCTTCTTTGACAAGATCTGTGGCATTCAGCGCAACGGGCAGCGGTATCGTGGGAACCTGGTTCCGATGCTGACGCAGAAATACGGGATCGAGGTTGAGGGCGACTTTGATCAAATCGCGAGCTTTCGGCGGTTCCTGCTGTTCGCGCGGGACACGATCCGGTTCAAGAAGCCCATGGATCCCGACATCCATTGGTCGGCTATGTCGGGGCATATCGCGACATTCATCGTGAATGGCGGCACCTATGACCGGATCTTTCATACTGAGCTTTTCAACGAGGGCATGGCGGACGTGCTGACCGCCGTTGAGACGCCGGTTTCGCTGGATCTGTCGGACGTGCCGCGGTTCAATGAAAGCGAAGGCCATGGGCCGAAACGGGAGCATCCGGTCGAGGCCTATTTTGACGACCTGTCGATGCATCTCGTTTACGAGATCTACAAGCGGGACTTTGACCTCTTCCGCTACGATTTTGCCAATCCCGCGAATAAGATGCCGACCGGTGAGATCGACCTTGATGAGGTGCACGCCAAGCTTGGGGACTAGGGGCGCGCCCACCCAGTGAGACTGAGTGGGCGAACCGGGTGCTTAGAGGCGCAGGTCCCAATGGGAGACCTGCGTGTAAGGGGCGTCCAGACCGACATCTTTCCTCAGATAATCGGGCAGAGGCCCCGCCAGAGGTGGTGGCCTACGTCTCCGTCCGTTTAAGAGCGCGATGACCGCGGAGGTCAGGACCCGCCAGGCCCCGTATTGCTCGATAACGGCATGGATCTGATGTGCAGGCGCGCTTGGTCCGTGCGCGCGGTTCAATGTTTCGATCATTTTGTATTTCGGATGCCCAAAATGGCGATCCGACTCCTGCTATGGGTTTTGGTGAAATGCCGTGCCGCGCGGGCGGCAAAGCGTTTGGGGGCGGGATGACCGCGGACCGAAGACGGTGCTGGTTTGGGAGAAGGCCCGTCGTCCGGTTTACGGTCGGGGCCCTATCGCGATCGGGTCAGCCGTTACGTCGAAGGACCGATACCGCATGCGAGAGGAACCACATCAGAGTCGTGTGCGTTACGTTGCTAATCATGTAGCGCCCTCCTCTGTCGAATGTGGCTCTGGGCGCGGAGATACACGATTCTGCGCGTTTGCCAAAGGAAAACTGCGTTTCATCCGTTTCAATCGGAAGTTGGGTCTTGGATGCGGCGGTGGTCAGCGCGATTGCGCGTGCTCGAAACGGATCTGTGCGACCGCCTCGTTCTGGTCGGCTCTGCTTTGGCCTTCGAGCGCTACGACGACAAA
>CAWUIX010000225.1:0-4936 GCA_963922395.1 uncultured Rhodobacterales bacterium
GCGGGATCCGGCAAGATCAACATCGTCGCCTCAAACACCACCGGATCATCGAAATCCGCGGGCTGCCCAGGCTGACTGATCGCATAAGTCAGGAACCGATCCGCACGGCGCCCTGCCTGCTCCACAACCTCGCGCACAGGCGCCATTGGACGGCCCAACGCTTGATAAAGCGGCAAGAGAGGGCACGCTGCCCCGAACCGCGGCAATGGAAATCCGTCGATCGGCCGCTGAAAGGTCAACGTGCCCGATGCGTCGCAGATCGCAAGGCCCAAAGGACCAACCCCGGCATCATCCGGCATCACCGACAGGCGCCGAAACACAGTGGCAAGATCGACCGCAAACCGTTGCGCCAAGGCGGCAGGATCGGTGCCAACCTCGGCGATGGCGCTTCGCATATCAGAAAGCGGCATCCGTTCCGCATCCTTCAGGTACCGCTCAACATAAGCCCGCGCCAAGACCCGCGCCGCCTCGGACTTCAAGGGCCTCGCACCGGACAAAACCGCATCCGTGGACAACGGCAGTGCCCGTTCCAGATCGCTCAAATGCCAGCCCTCACCGGCGAGCCACGCCTCCAGTTCTTCCTGAGGCGCCACCGCACTCGTATCCGCCGCCGCCTCGGAATCGAGATACCGCACCAAGGACTGACTGGCCGTCGCCATCCTTTGCGCATCTTCAAAGATGTTCCTGTGAAACCGGGCCTGCCACTCGGGATCGACGGTCTCATCGCCTGCCAGGATACCGCTTGCCGAGCGGATCGCCGTCACCGTCGACAGGATGTCATGCAACGCCGCAGACAAGAACGGGTCATGCGTCAGCCGATCGTTCAGGGTTGCAACCGTTCGCTCAAGCCCCGCGATCCGCCGCGCCTGATCCGACACCAGCTTCGCCCAGTCCGGGAACCGCCCCGCAAATTCCTCGGCCCGCTCCGCCTCATCCGCCGCCATCGCCGCTGTGTCGGCGGCCTCGCGCAACACCCCCACCAACGCCATGTCGGCGCCCTCGCTTAGGCTCGTCGGCTCCACGTCCAAAGCAGTGGCAATGTCGTTCAGTAGCTTGCCGCCGATTCTGCGCCGGTTGTGTTCGATGAGGTTCAGGTAGGACGCCGAAATCCCGCACTGCTCCGCCAAAGCGGCTTGCCGGACCCCCAGATCAAGCCGCCGCTCCCGGATCCGACTTCCCGTCAAAGGCTGTTTCGCCAAGGGGTTTCTCCTTGCATTTCAAGCCGCTTCTGCGGCAGCGCGAAAACAAATTTACAATGTATGCTGTCGCATTGTGTAGACGTTTACAAAAATATTGTATGTTTTAAACGCCTTGTTGCGAAATTTTCTGAACTGCGACGATAATGCGGCAGCCTTTAACAGGGCTGGGTCAGGCAATGGGAGTGCCGGGCCCATGTCAATATGGGAGGACATGCATGTCTAAATCCAATCTCACTCGCCGTGGGCTTCTGAAAAAGTCGGCCGTTGGCGGCGCCGCTCTGGCGACTCCGACGATCTTCACAGGAAGCGTCTGGGCGGGTGCACACTCGGGCTTCACCAATGCGCCCGAGGGCGACACGGTTACGCTCGGCTTCAACGTGCCTCAGACGGGCCCCTACGCAGACGAGGGCGCCGACGAACTACGCGCCTACGAACTGGCTGTTGAACACCTGAACGGCGGCGGCGATGGCGGGATGATCCCGACCTTCTCGTCCAAGACGCTCGAAGGTAACGGCATCATGGGCAAGAAGGTCGAATACGTGACCGGCGACACGCAGACAAAGTCTGACGCCGCCCGCGCATCGGCCCGCTCGATGATCGAAAAAGACGGCGCCATCATGATCACTGGCGGCTCGTCCTCCGGTGTGGCTGTGGCTGTGCAGGCGCTCTGCCAGGAAGCTGGCATCATCTTCATGGCTGGCCTGACGCACTCCAACGACACCACGGGTAAGGACCGGAAAGCCAACGGCTTCCGTCACTTCTTCAACTCGTACATGTCGGGTGCGGCGCGGGCACCGGTGCTCGCAAATGCCTACGGTACGGACCGGAAGGCCTATCACCTCACGGCGGACTACAACTGGGGCTACACGACGGAAGAAGCTGTGACCCAGGCGACCGAAGGCGTGGGCTGGGAAACGGTTGATGCGGTGAAGACGCCGCTGACACAAACCGACTTCTCTTCCTACATCGCACCGGTGCTACAGACGGACGCTGATGTTCTGGTCCTGAACCACTACGGCGGCAACATGGTGAACTCGCTCACCAACGCCGTTCAGTTCGGCCTCCGTGACCGCCAGGTCAACGGCAAGGACTTCCAGATCGTTGTTCCGCTCTACTCCCGCCTGATGGCTCGTGGTGCTGGCGCCAACGTTAAGGGGATCTTTGGCTCAACGAACTGGCACTGGTCGCTGCCGGACGAAGGCTCGCAGGCGTTCACGCGGTCCTTCGGCACGAAGTACGGCTTCCCGCCGTCGCAGGCAGCGCACACCTGCTATGTTCAGACTCTGCTCTATGCAGATGCTGTGAACCGTGCAGGCTCGTTCAACCCATGCGCCGTCGCCGAAGCACTCGAAGGCTTCGAATTCGACGGTTTGGGCAATGGCCCGACGCTCTATCGCGCCGAAGACCATCAGTGCTTCAAAGACGTGCTCGTCGTGAAGGGGAAAGAGAATCCGACTTCGGAATTCGACCTCCTCGAAATCGTCGAAGTTACGCCTGTGTCGCAGGTCACCTACGCTCCGGATCACCCGCAGATGGGTGGCGCCGATGCAACTCTCGGCTCCTGCAACCCGGGCGCATAAACCAACCTACAGCCGGGCGCTCCAGCAGCGCCCGGCAACCGCATCGTCCCTGATCCTGATCAATGCGCCGGCGCGGACTTCAGACCGAAGTGGCGCCACTTAAAGCGAGAAAGCGAAACCCATGGACGCAATTACCCTCCAGGTCATGAACGGCCTCGACAAGGGATCGGCCTACGCGCTCATCGCGCTCGGTCTGACCTTGATCTTTGGTACGCTCGGCGTCGTGAACTTTGCGCATGGTGCGCTCTTCATGATCGGCGCGTTCTGCGCGGTCACACTGAACCGCATTCTGACGCTCAGCCACACGATCATTGACGATACGCAAAAAGATTTCCTCGGGAACCCGCTCAAGGTCGAGGTTCCCTACGTCTACGACATGTTCGGAGAGGCAGTGGGGGCCTCGATCATCGACTGGTCGGTGCCCCTTGCGATCCTCTTTGCCATCCCGATCATGATCGGCATTGGCTTTGCGATGGAACGCGGGCTTATCAAGTACTTCTATAAGCGCCCCCACGCAGACCAAATCCTTGTGACCTTCGGCCTGGCGATCGTTCTGCAAGAGATCATCAAGTACTTCTTTGGCGCCAACCCGATCCAGACCCCAGCACCCGAGGCCTTTGTCGGTTCGTTCGACTTTGGCGCACTGATTGGCATGGACCCCGGCACCCTGATCTACCCGTACTGGCGGCTTGTATACTTTGCCTTCGCGATGATCATCATCACTGGCGTCTTTGCTTTCCTGCAGTTTACAACTTTCGGGATGGTCGTGCGCGCCGGCATGGCGGACCGTGAAACCGTTGGCCTTCTGGGCATCAACATCGACAAGCGCTTCACCATCATGTTCGGAATTGCGGCCGCTGTTGCGGGTCTCGCAGGCGTGATGTACGGGCCCATAAATGCGCCCAATTACCATATGGGAATGGACTTTCTCGTCCTCTCATTCGTCGTGGTGGTTGTAGGTGGCATGGGAAGCTTGCCCGGGGCCGTTCTCGCTGGCTTTCTCTTGGGCATCCTGGAAAGCCTCGCCTCCCTGGGTTGGGTTATCGACCTCATCCCGGGCATCAATCAGATCATCATCTACCTCGCCGCCATCATCGTCCTGCTGACCCGTCCGCGGGGCCTGATGGGGCGCAAGGGTGTGATGGAGGAATAATCAATGCTTGGCCTTAACAAAAAAGACTTCAGCCTGTTCCTCGTCGTCATCGTCCTGACGGTTCTGGCGCCCTTCATCCTGAACCCCTTCCCTGAAGGGTCCAACATGGCGCAGTTCAACGCGGGCTATCCCGACCTGATGCAGCGCTTTGTAATCTTCGGGATCTTCGCGATTGGCTTCAACATCCTCTTCGGGCTGACGGGCTACCTCAGCTTCGGCCACGCCGCCTTCCTGGGTGTGGGCTCCTACGCGGCGATCTGGATGATGAAGCTCGTAACCCTGAATGTGATCCCCGCGATTATAATGGGCATGATCTTCGCCGGCCTCTTCGCGATCCTGGTGGGTTACGTCTCGCTTCGGCGATCCGGAATCTACTTCTCGATCCTGACATTGGCCTTTGCTCAAATGTCCTACGCCCTCGCCTATTCGGTGCTCACGCCGATCACGGGTGGTGAGACAGGTCTTCAGCTGAAGACCACCGATCGTCCGATCCTGTCGAACCTTGCGGAGGGCGAAATCGGCCGGGCCAATCTCTTTGGATTGGATATGCGTGCGAGTTACGAGCTTGAGGTTGGCGGATGGCTATGGACGTTCAATGCCGGCTACTACATCGCCGCACTCGTTATGTTGATCAGCTTCTACGTCGCGATCCGGATCTTCCGCTCGCCCTTCGGCATGATGTTGCGCGCGGTGAAGTCGAACCAGCAGCGGATGAAGTACACCGGCCTGAACCCCAAGCCTTACACCCTTGCAGCCTTCGTGATCTCCGGCATGTATGCCGGTCTCGCGGGTGGCCTTATGGTGGCAATGGACACACAGGCTGGACCGGAACGGATGTTCTGGACTGCGTCGGGCGAGGTCGTTCTGATGACCATCCTCGGCGGCGTCGGCACCCTCATCGGCCCGGTCCTTGGGGCTGGCATGATCAAGTACATGGAAAACATCATTTCCAAGATCAACTCGACGATCCTGCACGAGTGGTTCTACTGGATGCCCGACGGGTT
>CAWUIX010000226.1:0-4927 GCA_963922395.1 uncultured Rhodobacterales bacterium
GGCCCGGTGTTGTCGGAGCCAAAGTTCATGGGTCTTGGTCCTCGATCAGGTAGTCTTCCCACTCCTCCTCTGGGATCTCGAACTCGGGGACAGTCCAGCCTTTCACGGAGATGCCCGTGTCGTGGACGCTGTCCGGATCGCCCGAAATCAGCGGGTGCCAGGGGTAGAGGGATTTGCTTTCGTGGAGCAGGCGATAGGCGCAGGTGGCTGGCATGAAATATGCGACCTTCGGCAAGCTCTCTGGCGTCAGGACCACGCATTCCGGCACGAGCGTCTTCCGAATATCGTACTGGCCGCAGCGACAGGTCTGATCGTCGAGCAGACGGCAGGCCACCCGCGTGAAGGCGACTTCGCCGGTCTCTTCGTCCTCTAGCTTGTTGAGGCAGCAGCGACCACAGCCGTCGCACAGAGCTTCCCATTCTTTTGACGTCATTTGAGAAAGCGGGACCCGCTCCCAAAACCGGTCCCGCAGACCCTCGCGCTCAATCGGATCAGGCATTGAGGATGTCGCGCGCCTGGGCGCTGTCTTGGTCCATCTGGGCGATCAGCGCATCAAGGCTGTCAAATTTCGCCTCGGGCCGCAGATAGGCGACAAGGGCAATCGACAGGTTCAGACCGTAGAGGTCGCCCGAGAAGTCAAAGAGGAAGGTTTCAAGGTTCGGAATGTCCCCTTCGAACATCGGACGAATGCCCAGCGAAGCGACGCCGTTGTAATCCCCGGCTTGCGCGCCATCGAGGACCCGGACCCGCACGGCATAGACCCCGAATTTGGGAGGGTGAAGGCCATCGATCGACATATTCGCCGTCGGATATCCCAGATCCCGCCCGCGCTGATCCCCCCGGATAACTTCGCCTTCGATCCGGTGCAGGTGCCCCAGCATGCGGGCCGCGTCTTCGGGGCGGCCGTCGCTCAACGCCTCGCGGATGCGCGTGGATGACACTTCGACCCCGCCGGTTTCGAGAAGGGGGGAGACGGTGACACCGAACCCCAGCTCTTCGCCAAACCGCTTTAGGTCTGCGGCCGTTCCCGCCCGGCCTTTGCCGAAGAAGAAGTCTTCGCCGACGACCACATGACGAAGGCCCAGCCCCTCGTGCAGGACGTCCCGCGCGAACTCTTCCGGGGTCAGGCTGGAGAGGGGGACATTGAACGACAACTCATAGAGGCGCTCGATCCCCAACTCTTCCAGGCGATGGGCCTTGGCGGCTGCATTCATCAGACGGAACGCGGGCGCATCGGGCGCAAAGAATTCCCGTGGGTGCGGCTCGAAGGTCAGGATGCCCGACGGAACGCTCAGCTGCTGCGCCGCCTCTTGCGCGAGCTTGATCACCGCCTGGTGGCCCAGGTGCACCCCGTCGAAATTGCCGATCGCCGCGGCGGCGCCCCGGTCTTCGGCAGTGGTGTAGTGATAATCCCTGACGATCCGCATGGCCCACCGCTTATCGGCGCGCCGGAAGCGGTGCAAGTCAGTCGAACTTGGCGGACGGCGCGAGCACGGTTGCTTCGCCGGTTAGAACGGGTTTTCCGTCAACCTCGCATCGCGTTTCCAGCTGAACGCGGCGCTTGCCATAGTCTATGGACAGAACTGTCACGACCGCGCAGACGCAATCGCCGGGCCGGACGGGGGCGAGGAACTTCAACGACTGACCCAGATAGACGGTGCCATGGCCTGGAAGCTGCTCTCCGATCACAGCGGAAATCAGGCCCGCCGTCAGCATGCCGTGGGCAATCCGCCCGCCAAAGATCGTGTCCATGGCGTAGGCGTCGTCCAGATGCACAGGGTTCCGGTCGGTGGAGACCTCGGCAAAAAGTTCGATGTCGTGATCGGTCACGTGCTTTGTCAGCTCGCGAGTCATCCCGACCTCGAGATCTTCAAGAACGATGGTTCCCCGGGGCATATTGTCCAGCATGGCGCGTCTCGCAAAGAAACTTTAAAACCTGATAAGATCAGATTTCGAAACTTTATTGCTTTGCAAATGCAGAAAGTCCAGCGGAATCTGCGTCAGCGCAGCTGACCTATCGCATAGGTCGGTGCAGTCATTGCCTCGGTCACGAACTGATCCAGCGCGGCCTGATCGGGGTCTATTCGCGTTTTGGTTTCGGCGGCCGCCAGTCCGCCCGTGATGAAGAGGGAATCGATGTCCTCCCCAAGCGCGCCTTTGATGTCGGTGGCGATGCCATCTCCCACGGCGAGAATCCGACTGTCTGGGATCTCGGCCCCAAGCTCCGCAAGGCGGCGGCGCGCAAGGTCATAAACCGGAGGATGTGGTTTTCCGAAGTAGAGGCTCTCGCCCCCCATTTCGGTGTAGAGCGCGGCCAAGGCGCCCGCGCACCATTCGCGCGTCTCTCCCCGGTCCACGACGATGTCGGGGTTGGCGCAGAGAAGCTTTAGCCCCTTTTGCTTGGCGTAGAGGAAATCCGGCCGGTTCACCTCCGGGTCTGCATGGGCATCGAAAGGACCCGTGCAAACGATCCCTTCTGCGGCATCCAGAGGGACGCGTTCGATCGTAGGGCAATTCTCGATCAGTTTGATGGGTTCAAAGAAGGTCTCATCGCGCGGCTCGCCAATGTGATAGACCCGCGTTCCAACCACCTTCTGGAACATCGCAAGGCGCGCGCTGTCCCCTGACGTCGCGATGGTATCCCATGCGTCGTCTGGCAGGCCAAGACGCGCGACCTGAGCCGCGACATCCGTACGGGGACGAGGGGCGTTTGTCAGGAGAACAACCTTGCCGCCGGCCACGCGGAACCGTTGCAGGGCAGCGGCCGCTTCTGGAAACGCTTCGATCCCATTATGGACGCAGCCCCACAAGTCGCAGAACAGGGCGTCATAGCGCCCCGCCAAATCGTCGAGGCTTTGAAGGATCGGGGTCATAGGTTATCTCCCATCGTCGCTCTGCGATGGGCATCCACGGCGCCCAGCAATGCATCTACTTCGGGTGCAGGGATCCGCATCTCGCGGAAATGCGCCGCGATCCCGGTCAGGTAGTCGTAACTTGTGCCCAGAAAACCCGAGCCCGTCGCCGCATAGGTCACTTGCTCTTCGAAGGTCATGCTGTCGTCAATCAGATCTGATGTGTGATCTGCCACAAAGGCCACGGCCCGCACGGGTCCTTCGGCGGTCTCTCCCGCAACCCAGGCCTCTTCATAGGCCGGGCCAAGCCGCTCACGTTTCCAGAGTTCACGGGATTCGGCTTCGACATCCCCTTCCGCGATCCGAAAGACCAACCCTGAGCACGACGCCCCCGGAACCCGATCCAGGGCGACCATCAGTCCGGGTTTCTCCATATCGCCACGACCGCCATAGATGTCCTTCAGGATAAAGCGTCGCGCATGGTCCGCGATGTCGGCGCGGCGGACCTCGCTGAACCTCAGGCCAGGATCCCACATCAGGGACCCGTAGGCGAAGACCCAAAGATCGCCTTCGTGATCCTTCAGAAATGCCTGGCGCAGGGCGTTACGTTCCTGGTCGGTCAGCCACCAGTCCGTCCGAATTCCGTTGCCATCCAGCTTTGCTTTCAATGCGCTGAGCGGTGTGCGTCGAAAAAAGGATGCTTCCGCATCAGCAACGAGATCACGCAATCCCGGATGGTGACGGAAGGGATCTTCCATGCTGCAGGATCAGAGGGTGAGGTTCGGAATGATCTGTTTCTTGCGGCTGACGATCCCAGGAAGGACAACGGTATCGCCGCTGACCGAGGTGCCAAAGCTTTTTTCCGCGACCGTTTTGACCGTGTCGTTGGGAACGAGCAGCGTGGCCTCTTCGTTCAGGATATCCACCACGAACAAAAGGACCTGATCGGCGCCGTCCTCTTCTGCAACAGGGCCCATCGCAGCCATCAGCGCGTCCTTGCGATCCAGAACGGTGCCGGGCGATGTGGTCTCAAGAACCGAGACACGGAACTGCGTGCCGCTCACCTCGTATTCCTTCGAGTCCATGCGCAGAAGCTCGGCTTCCGAGAATGCGGAGACGTCTGACTTTGCCGCAAACATCTCAGCCGCGAAGTCCGGGATCGAGACGCCCAGATCCCCAGCCAGCGCTTCGGCGACGGCCTTGTCGTGGGGGGTGGTCGTGGGGGACCGGAATTCCAGCGTGTCGGACAGAATGCAGGTTAGCATCGCGCCCTTCAGCGCAGAGGGCATCTTGCCCATATCGGCGCCGATGAGGTCGTACATGATTGTGGCCGTGCAGGCCAAGGGGCGCACGGTGATGTCGATCGGGCCCTTGGTTTCCAGGCCGCCGACCAGTTTGTGGTGGTCGATGATGCCCTGAATGTCGGCCGCATTGATCCCGTCGGGCAGTTCGGCGGGGTTGTTCGTGTCCACAATCACAACGGGCGTGTCTGCGGCGACGTCCGTCATGATCTGCGGCTTCTCAAGCGACCAGTGGTCGAGCATAAATTGCGCCTCGGTGTTAGGTTCCCCCAGAAGCCGGGCCTCTGCCGGGGCGCCCTGAACCTCGCTCAGGTACCAGGCCCAGATCAGGGGGCTGCCGGTGGAATCCGTGTCCGGGGATTTGTGGCCGAAAACAAGCGTGGTCATGGTGGGCGCGCCTTGTGGTCAAATGTCAGTCGCGCGCCTTCTACGCCGGGCGGTCGGTGAAGTTAAGAGGGGAGAGGCGGATCCGGGCGGGAGCGTCACGACGCCGCGGCATCGGGCGGGGCAGGGGTCCGCTCTGGCTCAAGCGCATAGGCAGAGACGACCTGGTTTCGCCCTTCCGCCTTCGCCTCATAAAGGGCGGCATCGGCGGCGCGCAAAAGGGCTTGGGCCGACGCGCCCGGAGTGTAGCTCGACACCCCGGCTGAGATCGTAACCTCCGGCAGAGTCTTCCCCTCATAGCGCAGGCTGACCAAGGACAGGGCCGTGCGAATGTCTTCGCCCAAGGCCATCGCGTCGCTGTGGGCAAGGCCCGGGCACAGGATGACAAAC
>CAWUIX010000227.1:0-4926 GCA_963922395.1 uncultured Rhodobacterales bacterium
ATCAGAAAGAGGTTATAGCCGAAGGGAGGCGTCATATACGCGATCTGACAGGTTATCGTATAAAGGATGCCGTACCAGATGAGGTCAAAGCCGAGAGCCCCGACGAGCGGGACGTAGAGTGGGGCTACGATCACGAGCATGGCCGTGTCATCGAGGAATGTGCCCATGACGATGAAGCTGAGCTGCATGAAGATCAGGATGACCCAGGGGCTGAGGCCGAGCTGTTCGGTGAAGAGGCCTTCGATCGCCTTGACCGCGCCGAGCCCGTCGAACACCGCGCCGAATGCGAGGGCCGCGAGGATGATCCACATGAACATGCAGGAGATGCCCAGAGTGCTTCGGACCGAGGTCTCAAAGACTTCCCGTGTCATGCGGCCTTTGAGGACGGCTGCAACAAAGGCGGCGATGGCACCGATGGCGGAGCTTTCCACGAGCGAGGTCCAGCCGTTGACGAAGGGCACCATCATGACGGCGAAGATGACCACGGGCAGGAGCCCGGCGCGCAGCAGGCGCATCTTTTCGGGCCACCCTACGTCGCGCTCTTCTGGTGGGAGGACCGGGCCAAGCGATGGGGTGATCCGGCAACGGATCCAGATGTAGAGGATAAAGAGCGCGGCCATCATCAGTCCCGGCAAGACGCCGGCCAGCCAGAGTTGGCCCACGGGTTGGCGGGCGATCATTGCGTAGAGGACGAGGACAACCGAGGGTGGGACAAGGATGCCGAGGCTGGACCCGGCCTGGATTACGCCCGTGACCATAAGCTTGTCATAGTTCCGCTTTAGGAGTTCCGGGAGGGCAATCGTGGCACCGATGGCCATGCCTGCCACGCTGAGACCGTTCATGGCCGAGATCAGAACCATGAGGCCGATGGTCCCGATTGCGAGGCCGCCGGACAGCCCGCCCATCCAAACGTGGAACATGCGGTAGAGATCGTCGGCGATTTTCGATTCCGACAGGACGTAGCCCATGAAGATGAACATCGGCAGCGTCAGGAGCGGGTACCAGTTCATCAGTTTGATAGCGGCGGCAAAGCCCAGGTCGTAGCCGCCCCGGTCGCCCCAGAGAAAGAGGGCCGCAAGGACCGCGACAAAGCCGATGGCGCCGAACACCCGCTGCCCGGTGAAGAGGAGCGCCATCATGCCCGAGAACATGAGGATTGCGATCATATCGTAAGACATCAGATGCGACGCCTTTCGGTCTCTTCACCCGTCAGCCGCAGGATGTCCTTGCAGAGCTCGGCAATGGCCTGGAGCAGCATCAGGGTGATGCCGATCAGCATGATCGTCTTGACCGGCCAGATGTAGGGTCGCCAGACGCTGGAACTGCGTTCGAGGAAACCGAGTTCTTCGCTGACCGCTTCGGGTCCGCCGGTCACAAGGGCGCCTGCAAGGCCCGAGAAGAAGTCTACGGGCTCGCCCTGGAAGTGGCCCAGGGAATAGGCCGTGGAGTCGAGGCCACCCCAGAGGAGGATGAATAGGTAGAAGATCAGGAAGAGGACCGTGAACGCGTCAACAGCCGCTTTGCGCTTGTCGGACCAGCTTCCGTAGAAGAGGTCCATCCGGACGTTTGATCCCATCTGGATCGCGTAGGGACCGCCCAGCATGTAATAGGCGACCATCGCAAACTGGGCCATTTCGAGGGTCCATAGGGATGGGTCGAAGAAGGTCTTGGAGATCGACGACCAGAGCAGGATACCCATCATCACGAAGATGCCGTACATCACGATGCGGCCGAGGCGTCGGTTCAGACCGTCGATCAAGGCGATGTAGGTGCGCATGAGCCCGGTCATAGCTGTGGCTCTCCAACCGAGATCCCGAGCTGCGCCAGCGCCGGTTTCAAGGTTTGCGTCAGGGCCGAGCCTTGAGCGGCGACATCCACGGGCGTTGCGAGAAGATCGTTTCGGACCTCGATCATGACGGCAAGCAGACCCGCGTCGCGCGCGATCTGAAGCGTGTGTGTGACGCCATCTTCGGGACCGTAGGGATCGTTCCGCGCCCAGTCGCGCCCTTGGTTTTCGGCCTCTTCGAGGACGACATCGGCAAGGCGGCTGTCGCGGTCGTATACGATACCTATGGTGGTTTCGCGACGGTCGCCGAGGAAGACCGGCGTGAAGCTGTGCACGGTGATGACGGCCTGAGGCCGGGTTTGCGCGATGGCGTCTGAGAGCGCGGCCCGCCATGGCCTGTAGACGGACTGAATACGCTCTTCACGGGCCTCGTGGCTGAGGTTCTGGTTGCCAGGCACATCAAGGTCTTCGCTGCGTGGCGTTGTCGCCGCCGTTGCCTCTGGCGGGCGGTTCAGGTCGTAGATGAGGCGCGAGATGGTGGCCGAGCAGAGGCTGGCGTCGAACCGGCGCGTCAGGTCCTTGGCGAGATCGAGTGCGCCCGGGTCCCAGGCGATGTGGCTGGCCAGCGCTTCGTCCGACAGGCCGAGGGTGCCGTAGCGTTTGGGGATGTGACGCGAGGCATGTTCGCAGACGAAGAGAAGCGGCGCCTCCCCTTCTGTCCTGAACTTTGCGACGTCGTGATCCGTCACCCGGCCTCTCCGCTTCTCGATCCCGGGCAGCATTTCGTGCGGAAGGCCCGGGGGTCAAGACAATTCTGAAAATATTTCTTCTCCGGAGATCATTCTGAAGGTATGCTTACAGAATAAGCAGGACTTGAACGGATCGGGACGGCGTGAGCGACAGCATTCAGGAAAAGATCCAAGGGATACACGACACCCTGACCCGTGCAGAGCGGCAGTTGGTGGCGGTTATTCTGGAGAATTATCCGGTGTCCGGCCTTGGGTCGATAACTCGCATTGCCGAGGCGGCGGATGTGTCAACGCCTACTGTTGCACGCATGGTTCAGAAGCTTGGGTTTTCGGGGTTTCCGGAATTTCAGGATGCGCTGCGCCTGGAGCTTGAGGCGCGCATTTCCAATCCGATTTCAAAGTTTGACCGGTGGGCCGAGGCCGCGCCAGATGGTCATATTCTCAATCGGTTCACCGATAAGGTGACCCAGAACATCCGGCAGACGGTCGCGCATCTGGATCCGGCTTCTTTTGATGCTGCCGTTCAGCTGATGGCAGATGAGAAGCGGGCCATCTATGTCACGGGCGGGCGGATCACCCATGCCTTGTCGGAGTATTGCTACCTTCATATGCAGGTGATCCGGCCACGCATTACTCATGTGAAATCAACCGCGAATGCCTGGCCCCATGATCTTCTGGATATGTCTGACGGGGATGTTTTGATCCTCTACGATGTGCGGCGCTACGAGAACGCCACACTTCGTCTGGCCGAGATGGCGCAGGCGCGGGGTGCGCAGATCATCCTGGTCACCGATCAATGGCAGTCTCCGATTGCGCGCCACGCGGCACATACTTTTTCCTGTCGGATCGAGGCGCCGTCGGCCTGGGACAGTGGGGTTGCGATGATGCTGGTGACGGAATGCCTGATCGCGGCCACGCAAGAGGTTCTGTGGAACAGCACCGAAGAGCGGATGCGGCGCCTGGAAGGGATCTTTGACGAGACGCGTACGTTCCGGAAATTCGTATGATTTCTGATGCGTTGAAGACGCATCTTCGAGCTGTAACAGACCCTGAGGCCGGGGGTCGGTATCTTCTGGGCGGTGTGGCGGTTGCGCATTCCGATCGGGAAGCGGTGTTCCTGACCGGGCGTGCGTTTCCCGACGACGCGGCGCGGGACCGGCCGGAGTGGGTGGACCGCCGCGTTCGGGTGGCGTCGATTTCGAAGGCCATTACGGCGCGGTTGGTTCTAGCACTGGTTGCGACTGACGCGTTTCGGACCGAGGACGATATCGGCCTGTACCTGTCCGATCTTGGCTATCCCGATTGGGTGTTGAGCATGGGCGTCCGGATCAGTGATTTGATGACCCATTGCTCGGGTCTGACGGATCGCGCCGGGTATTTTGCGGATCCGCCGATCTCGCTTGCGACGTTCCTAAGCGACAAGGGAGAGGTCGTTCCGGGTGGGTGGCCGCCTGGAGGTTACTTCTTCTATTCCAATCTGAACTACGTGCTGCTTGGAGCACTGTGCGAGGCGGCAACAGGCGAGCGCTTTGACCGGTTGGTTAGCAGACACGTTCTGGAGCCTCTCGGCCTAGCAGGAACGTTCAACTGGTGCGGTGCGGATGAGGCGGCGCGACGGGGGCGCTTGCCGCTCTACCAGCGGTATGGAGACAGGTATTCGCTCGAAGTTGATGGCACGGACGGGACCTGGAGCGGTGATCTGATCTGGCGCAACGGTGTTGGCATGGATCTTGGAGGATATCGGTTGGGGCATGACACGTATTTGTTTTCTCCACATGCCGGGTATCGCGGAACGCTACCAGAGCTTGCACGTCTCGCTTTGGCGTTCGGATCACCTGAGGAGCCTTTCCGGCGGATGGCCATACCGAAATGGCAATTTGACGGGGAGAATGGCGCCTGGTCGTCTGGTCTTTTTCCGGCTGTCGGCCTTGGTCTCACGGTGTTTGAAGATCCGGCCACTCTGGGCCGGCGTCTCATTGGCCACGCGGGTCACGCGTTGGGGTTTACGGGCGGTGCGTGGTACGCGCCCGATGATGATTTCGGGTTTGCGTATTTTCTGACCGGGAGTGCCGACGAAACGGAGGGATCAGAGGAAGAGAGCTTTTTCTCCGCTGATGAAATCGCAATATTTCGCGCAATTTGACGCCGGACAGCGACAATCTGCCCCTTCCCTCACGTCAGATCTGATTGAAACAGGCTTGCTATCGCATCTGAACCGCCGAAGATGGATCCATGCACGCAGCTTTAAAAGCTGCCAAGCCATCCGACCATTTCGTTTGGCCCGTAGCCAATAATCAGGGAGACCACTTTATGAACCTCAAACATCTATTTGTTTATACGGCGACCGCCGCGCTTATCGCCGGTGGCGCGCTTGCAATGGACACGCATCCC
>CAWUIX010000228.1:0-4910 GCA_963922395.1 uncultured Rhodobacterales bacterium
GACCACCGAAGAAGCATTCGTAAAAGTCCTGCAAAAACACGGCATTCGCCACGCATTCGGGATCATCGGCTCGGCCATGATGCCGATCTCGGACCTTTTCCCGAAAGCCGGGATCACCTTTTGGGACTGTGCCCATGAAGGCAGCGCCGGCATGATGGCCGACGGTTACACGCGCGCCACCGGCAAGATGTCGATGATGATCGCGCAGAATGGCCCCGGCATCACAAACTTCGTGACCGCCGTGAAGACCGCCTACTGGAACCACACGCCGCTTCTTCTGGTAACGCCTCAGGCTGCCAACAAAACGATCGGACAGGGCGGTTTTCAGGAAGTCGAACAGATGAAGCTGTTCGAAGACATGGTCGCCTACCAGGAAGAGGTCCGCGATCCATCTCGTGTCGCCGAAGTCCTGACCCGCGTCATTGCAAAGGCAAAGCTGGCCTCGGGCCCCGCCCAGATCAACATTCCGCGCGATATGTGGACCCAGGTTGTCGACATAGACATCCCGGATCCGATTGTCTTTGAACGCTCACCTGGCGGTGAAAACTCGGTCGCAGATGCGGCGAAACTCCTCTCGGAGGCCAAAAACCCGGTCATCCTGAATGGCGCGGGCGTCGTGCTGGCCGATGCGATCGAAGCGTCACAAGCGCTCGCCGAGCACCTAACAGCTCCGGTTTGCGTCGGCTACCAGCACAACGATGCGTTCCCGGGCGCACACCCGCTCTTCGCAGGGCCCTTGGGTTACAACGGCTCCAAGGCCGCGATGGAACTTATTCGCGAGGCCGACGTTGTCCTCGCGTTGGGCACACGGCTCAACCCATTCTCCACTCTGCCAGGCTACGGCATCGACTACTGGCCCAAGGACGCCAAGATCATCCAGGTCGATATCAACCCGGATCGGATCGGCCTGACGAAGAAGGTCTCGGTCGGCATTGTCGGTGATGCCCGCAAAGTCGCCGAAGGCATTCTCGCCCATCTTGCCGACGATGCAGGTGACGCCGGGCGTGACGCGCGCAAAGCGAAAATCGCCGAAACCAAATCCCGCTGGGCCCAGCAACTGTCATCCATGGATCACGAGGATGACGATCCCGGCACAAGTTGGAACGAACGCGCCCGGGCTGCGAAGCCGGAGTGGATGAGCCCCCGCATGGCATGGCGTGCGATCCAGTCGGCTTTGCCGCGCGACGCGATCATCTCGTCTGACATCGGCAACAACTGCGCGATCGGCAATGCTTATCCGTCATTTGACGAAGGGCGGAAATACCTGGCGCCCGGCCTCTTCGGTCCCTGTGGCTATGGTCTGCCCTCAATCGTCGGCGCCAAGATCGGCTGCCCGGATGTTCCGGTCGTCGGGTTCGCGGGCGACGGGGCCTTCGGCATCGCCGTCAACGAACTGACCGCTATCGGTCGGGGCGAGTGGCCGCCGATCACTCAGATCGTCTTCCGGAACTATCAGTGGGGCGCCGAAAAGCGGAACTCCACGCTTTGGTTCGATGACAACTTTGTCGGCACCGAACTTGACGAAGAGGTCTCTTACGCCGGCATCGCCCGGGCCTGCGGTCTCGAAGGCGTGGTGGCCCGTACGATGGAAGAGCTCACCGCAGCCTTGTCGAAAGCCATCACGGACCAGATGCAAAACGGTAAAACAACGCTGATCGAAGCGATGATCAACCAGGAACTCGGCGAACCCTTCCGCCGCGACGCGATGAAAAAGCCGGTGCAGGTCGCCGGCATCGATCCCGCGGACATGGTCGAAGCTTAGGGCCAAACATCAGGTTCTGTGCATTCGGACCGGCGATAGCGAATCCCGGCACGCCCAATGCGTGCCGGACACCCCTGAGCGAAACAGACCCATCATGCAGGGTAGCGATCCATGGTCCAATCTTCAAAGGGCGGGATCTTGGAGGCGAGTACCGGAATCGAACCGGTGTACACGGATTTGCAATCCGCTGCGTAACCACTCCGCCAACTCGCCGGAAGCGCGCTGAGGGATATGAGCCGTGAGGCGCCGCGTCAAGGCCTTGCGGCGAAATGCGGATGTTGCCCACTGTCTTAGAATGTGCCAGTTGTTGATGGCAGAATTGAACTGAAGAGTTTAGACGTATGGCCGATTTCGCAGGGCGCAGAACCATGATGGTCGACACCCAGGTTCGGCCTTCGGACGTCACTAAGTTTCCAATCATCGACGCGATGCTTTCGGTCCCACGGGAGCGCTTGGTACCGGACACCAAACGCGAAGCCGCTTATGTGGGCGAGAACATGGATCTGGGTGGCGGACGGGTGATCCTCGACCCGCGTACGATGGCCAAGATGCTTGATGCCCTGAACATCGAAGCAGATGATATGGTTTTGGATATCGGTCCGGCCTATGGGTACTCGGCGGCTCTTCTGTCCCGTCTCGCCGAAGCCGTTGTCGCTGTGGAAGAGAACGCCTCCTGGGCTGAAGAGGCAGAGGCGACGCTGTCTGAGCTGGGCGCTGACAACACGGCAATCGTGGAAGGCACTTTGGCCGAGGGTGCGGCAAAGCACGGGCCCTACGACGCTATCCTCATCGAAGGTGGGGTGGAAACGGTGCCAGAGGCGTTGACGGATCAGCTTAAAGAAGGGGGTAGGATTGCAGCGCTCTTCATGAGCGGCGAACTGGGCGTTTGCAAGATTGGCTACCGGATTGACGGGCAAGTCACGTGGCGATTCTCGTTTAACGCAACGGCGCCCGTCTTGCCCGGATTTTCACGGACACATGAGTTTGCCCTTTGAGGGTACGGAGGGCGTAGAATGCGCATCAAGACCTTACTTGGACTATCCTTGGCAGCCGTCCTATCGGTGACGACAGCCCTGCCTGCAGCGGCGCAGTCGCTCGCGGACACGTTGATTGCGTCCTATAGAAACAGCGATCTGCTTGAGCAAAACAGGGCCCTTCTGCGGGCCGCCGACGAAGACGTGGCACAATCTGTAAGCGCCCTGCGCCCGGTTATCGATTACGTCGGAACGGTCCGGTACAATACCCCAAGTATTGGTGACGAAGTCACCGGAAGTGTCGCGCTGGAAGCCAGCCTTCTCCTTTACGACTTCGGGCGGACGCAGCTTACCATCGATCTGCAGAAAGAGACGGTCCTGTCCCTGCGGGAAAGCCTGAAAAGCATTGAACAGGACGTTCTCCTGCGTGGCGTAGCCGCATACTTTAACGTGCGCCGCCAGAACGCCTTCGTGGGTCTTCGCGACAACGACGTGCAGGTCATCGGTCAACAACTCCGCGCCTCGCGCGATCGCTTCGAAGTGGGCGAAGTCACGCGAACAGACGTCTCGATTGCGGAAGCCCGGCTTGCATCTGCACGCTCTGGCCTTGCTGCCTCGCAGGGCGCGCTCGCGCAGGCGCGCGAAGAATATAAGTCGGTCACAGGCGCGTTCCCGACGCGCCTGAGCGCGCCTCCCGCGGCACCCGCGCTCCCGGCGTCCCAAAATGAAGCGAAAGGGATCGCACAGGGCCGGCATCCAGACATTCTGCAAGCGCAGCGTGACGTCCTCGTCTCGGAGCTCTCGGTGGCTATTGCACGGGCTGGGCTAAATCCGTCTTTGCGGGGAACCGCAAGTGTCGGTTTGGATCAGGATGGGGACGATACCTCGTCCGTTGGCATCACGCTCTCAGGTCCGATCTACCAGGGCGGCAACCTGACCTCACTGATCCGACAGGCGCAGGCGCGGCGGGATTCGTCACGCTCGGCCCTCTACATCGTTCAGAAGAACATTGAGCAAGGTGTCGGAAACGCCTGGGCGGATCTCAGGGTCGCCATCGCCAGCGAGCAGGCGTCAGAGGAAGAGGTGCGCGCGGCGCGGCTGGCACTCCGCGGCGCGCAGGAAGAACTGGAAGTCGGCTCGCGGACAACCCTTGATGTGCTCGATCTCGAGCAGGACCTTCTGGACGCCCAGACCAACCTGATTTCGTCGCAGATCGATCGCTCGCTTTCGGGGTATGAGCTGCTGTCGGCGATGGGACTGCTCAGCGTCGAACACCTGGGACTTGGGGTCGCTACCTATGACCCTTCGGCTTACTACAACGCCGTCAAAGACGCGCCCACGGTCTATGTCAGCCCGCAAGGGGAGCGGCTGGACCGGGTGCTGCGCCGCCTCAACCGGGAGTAGGTTCGTCCACCAAGATCGCAAGACTTGCCCTACACGAGCGGTTGTGTGCCGCGCGTACACGTACTACCGTATCTCGTGAGGGGCGTAAGTGAGTCTGGTCATGTCGGAGAATAAGCCGCATCCCGAGGCAGACGCGGTCCTGTCAAAAATACGAAGCATCGTCACACGCACCCACGACGCCGCACAGGAGGAGAGGGATGCGCCCCGGGCCGAGCGTCTGCTGCTCACGCCATCGCTTCGGATTGATCACCAGTCAGCTGAGGATGACGCTGAATTCGCCGATCTTCCGCCCCGGCGACGTCCCCGTGTGACCACCCGGACATTGACGGCAGAGCGGATCACGCTGGAACAGCGTATTTCTGAGCTCGAAAAAGCGGTAAGCGATGACGGTTCCTGGGAGCCGGACGGAAGCGAAACCGTCGATGTCGAAACCCCGCAGCGCTTCCCGTTTCCGTTCCGTCCCGAGCCCGAAATCGAAGAGGCGACGATCCTCGAGAACCCAATTTTTGTGCCCGAACGCGAACCGGACCCCGAACCCGCGCGTGAGGACGATAGCGCACATTTCGCGTTCCGGTCGGACCGAGCAGATCGTGAACCAAGTGCGACAGAGCCAGAGTTCGCCCCGCAGCCAGTTGCAGATGATGATCAGGACGAACCTCCTACCGCGGGAGAGCCGGAGAAAACCTCGCTGGTCGATCTGCCAGAAGAGAGCGTGATCGACGAAGACATGCTGCGCGACATCGTGGCTGAGATCGTCCGCCAGGAGCTTC
>CAWUIX010000229.1:0-4890 GCA_963922395.1 uncultured Rhodobacterales bacterium
AGACCCGGCACGACCTCAACTTCAAAGTCCTGAACTGTGTCTCGCTGTGCCTCGGCAAAGCGTTTCACGTTGGCGTGGGCGAACTGGATGTCTCGCTTGAGTTTTTCAGGCACAAGGGCCGAGGCGGCCTCAATCGCTTCAGGCGTTAGAAGGATATCGCCGTCATATTGATCGAACTTCGCGGCGTATGCCAATGCAGCATCGTCACCACCAGCTTCGATCTCGTCCAGAATTCCGCGGACGATTTTCTTTGTTTCTGAGGCATCACTCTTTGCCGTGAGGGTGGCTTTCTTGAGGTACTCTCTCGGCATGCGGGCATCCTGCTTGAACGTATTTTGGCAGAGCGGCTTACGATCTGCTCTTTGAGTCGGCGCGGAATGTAAGCGCTTACATAATTCTCTGCAAGCGCTTACATTTGGCGAGACAGAAAGTACCATCCGCCCCGAGTAGACGATCGTTTAGGACCAGCGCCCCGATGCCAGAAGAGACACCCATCAGACCGGCGGAGCCACCGAAGCTCGAAGACGTCGCCACGTTGGCGGGCGTCTCTACTGCGACGGTTTCGAGATGTCTGAATGCGCCTGATCAGGTCGCCGAAAAAACACGCGCGCGCGTCCAAGATGCAGTGCGGACGCTTGGATACGCTCCAAACTTTGGCGCACAGGCCTTGGCCGCAAAGCGAACGAATACCTTTGGCGCTGTGGTCCCGACGATGGACAACGCCATCTTCGCCGGGGCCCTCCAGGCCTTTCAGGAAGAGCTTGAAAAGAATGGGATCACGCTTCTTGTGGCGGCTTCGACGTATAGCCGCGATCTTGAGGAAGATAAGATTCGGACCCTTATCGCTCGGGGCGCCGATGCCCTTCTACTCATTGGCCACGATCGGAAGGAAGAGTGTTATGAGCTTCTGACACGCCGCGGCATCCCCTACATCGTCACGTGGGCCCACGATCCGACCAAACCCCATCGCTCCGTCGGTTTTGACAACAAGGTTGCGATGCGCGCTCTGGCCAACAAGGTTCTTGATTTGGGGCACCAACGGATCGGGATGATCACCGCGGAGACCAAGGAAAACGATCGGGCGCGCGGGCGGCTTGAGGGCGTTCGTGCCGCTATGGCGGATCATGGCCTGAACTCTGCCGACCTTTCATCTGTAGAAACTCAATACACGGCGCCCGCTGGGGCTCAGGCCTTTAGAAACCTCATGGAGCTCAACCCGAGGCCAACGGTCGTAATGTGTGGCAATGATGTCATGGCGGCCGGAGCGCTTCGCGCCGCTGCCGATATGGGGTTGAAGGTCCCTCAAGATGTTTCTGTCACTGGTTTCGACGACATAGATCTGGCCGAGATCGTAACCCCTGCCCTTACCACCATCCATGTCCCCGACCAGGGAATGGGCCGTCACGCAGCTCGGGTTCTAATCGCAGCACGCAATGAGGATACCCCAATCGAGAAGGAAACACTGGAGACCACCATTAAATGGCGCAGCTCACTGGGCCCACCTCCAACCCAATGAAAAGTAAGCGTCAGTCGGACACATATCCCGCAACCACTTGGAGCAGCTTGAACGCAGTTGCCGCGTCATTCTCAACCACAGCCAAAAATTCCTCGGCGCCAATCCGCAAACATGTGAGATCAGTCTCTGCGACCATACTCGTGCTGCGTGATACGTTTCGGATAACACCCAGTTCGCCCACAAGCGTCCCTGGCCCCACAGTTGCGATCCGTTGGTCCTCTCCACCGTCCTGCGGGATGTAAATTCCCGCATCGCCTTCAATGATCATATAGGCGCCATCTGTTGGATCGTCGCCCTTCAGAAACACGACCTCTCCCGCTGCCGCCGAGTACCAACGGGCGCCAAATGCGAGAAGCCTAAGCTGTTTTTGATTAAGGCCAGAGAAGAGCGGTGTGTTCTCGAGCGCGCGCACCTTCCGCGTCATATCAGCGGATGCAACCGTTCCTTCTTCCGCCTCTTCGCGCGCACCCTCCTCCACGATCCGACCTTGTTTCACTTCCAGGTAAAGATCGAACGCTTCGGGAGCTTCGATCTGATCTGCGATGAATACCACTGTTGTGTCAGGAAGAACCTTCCGCAGGTTGTGATATAGCCGGACCCGCGTGCGCCCGTCGTAGCTTGCAAGTGCCCGATCCATGATGAGAATGTCGGGTTTCTTGATCGTTGCTCGTGTAAGCGACAAGGGTTCCGCAAACACAGCCGGTATGTTCTGCCCGCCAAGGGCCACGGGCACGTCGTAGATAAGTTCAGTGACAAGCGTTCGCGCGTTGTTCTTAGCCAGGGTATCGGCGACCAATTTACGAAGATCGTCTGCCCGCGCCCCAGCAACCTCACTAACCTTCCCGAAAAGAGCATTCTCCAAGACGGTGAGAGACGGGGCGAATTCGCCGGGATCGATGGGGACAAAAACGCCCCCAAGGCTTTCTATGAGTTCGGCCGAATGGCTATTTCTAATCTCAAGAATGCGCGCTTTCAGGTCATCCGAGAACGCGGGACCGATCTGGTCCGCAGATGTCGCGAAGGGCACCGACAGCAACGTCGCAAGCCTAGCGTCATCAAGGTCCGCAATCCCATCATCCCTGAGCTTTTCGACTAGTTCTACAGCGGCCTCATAGGTCTTGGGATCAAGACTTAGCTTTCGGAAGAGAGGATGATCCGTGCCATCCAGCCCGAAGATCTGGCGCAGCATCT
Source organism: uncultured Rhodobacterales bacterium (assembly GCA_963922395.1). GTDB lineage: Bacteria > Pseudomonadota > Alphaproteobacteria > Rhodobacterales > Rhodobacteraceae > Ovoidimarina. The sequence goes on from CAWUIX010000229.1 coordinate 2,708, forward strand.
CAATCACATCCTTGGTCAGGCCGACCAATGTCGTGTCGAGGCCGAGAGTCCGGATTTGCTCAAGAAACTGATGCTGCTCGGATAGCAATGCCAAGTCGACCGGTTGAACCGGCGTCGCGTAGAGTAGGTTTTCCGCCACCGGCAAGGCCGGATTGTACGTATCTGGATCAAACCGGTAGGCATATTGTCCCAATCCGGACTCTTCGATCGCGGACTGTATCAAAGGCCTCAGTTCCACAAGCTTGGTAGCCAGGTCGGGGTGCGCCACTGCGTCAAATGTTTGCTCAGTACCGCGCAAGAAGAGCGCCGTGCCCGCCCCGATCTCTTCGATTAGACGAAGGCCCCAGTCTCGCAGCTCTTGCTGTGTTGAAAGCCCTGCCATGGACGGATCCATCCAATCGGTATCGAACGGATCTCCGCTGTTGCCTGCACGGAGCGTCTCGGCAAACGCCACAAGATCTTCAGCGTCGCCCTTGGGGCGCAATCGCGTCGGCATCATTACGTTTTCACCGAATGTGCCTTGGAACATCACTGGCTTGGAATTCGCAAGGCCAACCCGCGTGGCGATCACCGCCTGATGAAGATCCGCAAGATTGTGCCCCGAAACGGCGACCGTGCCATCCGAAGGCGTTATCTCGCGTGTCAGTAGTTCGGTTAGCGCGCGGCGGTCTTCCTCGCTCTTGGCCGCAATCCCTGTGATCTTCCCCGCCGGCAAAACGACATTCAAATCGTCCAGGACCAGATTGCCATCTGCGTCGCGAACTCTCACATGATCGAGCGTGATATCGCCAGTCAGGCGCGGCACCTCATCGGGCTCTCCTTCCAAGAGTGCCTCATTCACCATGCCTTGCGGTGCAAACCGCTCTGTCAACACATCCCAACGCAGCGCCATGTCCTGCGTTGTGTTGTAGTAGATCAGAAGCTCTTTCCATGGGGACGACAGGTCCTTGTATGCGGCCAATGCCGCCACAAGCGCACCCAGTGTGACTGACCCGCCAAGAACCAAGTACCCGCCAACGAGATAATAGAGAAACGGGGTCAACTGCGTGATGAAGTTATTCAGAAACTTCATGAAGAACTTCTTCCGGTAGATCTCAAACCGGATAAGGAACAACCGTCCCAATTGGCTTGAAACCATGGATTGCCGGTATCGCCAGCCACCATTTGCGCGCAGGGTCGAGGCACCCGAGGCGCTTTCCCCGATCTGGGCGGCCAGGATCCGGATCTCCTGAATTCGCTTCTTGTTCAGCAGATTGATCTGTCGCTGCAGCCTGGGGATGATGATTGCCTGGACCGGGATCAGTGAGATCGCAGCGAGCCCAAACCAAAAGCTCTGCAGAAAAAGAAAAGCCAGGATCGTAAGCATCTGACCAGCCTGCAGAACCGGCTGACTAACCGCATCCCCCATCAAGCCGCCGAGAGGTTCGCTCTCAGCCGTAACCATTGAAACGAGTTCACCCTGGCTCATCCGCTCAAAGACCGGCTGTGGGAAACGCAGGATGCGCGCAATCAACTGAAACCGGAAACGGCGCAGCATACGCTCGGCCAACACACCCTTCATCGTGTTGATCCGCATCTTGGTTAGACCGTGAATGATAACAGCGAGCAGGAAAGCCACGCAAAGGAGAGTTAGGAACCCGACTTGGTTCAGGGTGACCCCAAAAACGTCAATAAACGCCGTCTCGCTACCAATGGCGTCGTTGATGATCCTTTTAGGGAGTTCGAGCGTCAGGAACTGAAGTGGGAACAGCGCAGCTGTTACGGCCAGCAGAATGAGCTGGTCACGCTTGGAATGCTTCCAAATGAAGCGAAAGATCGTCGGTTCGATCGGACCGGCCCCCCATGCCAGCTATCGACTTAATATCAAAGCACTAAGTCCCCAATAACCATGGCGGGGTCTTGGACCGACTGTAGGCGCAACAATCCGCTCTGCCAATGGGTTTGACCCCAGGGAAAGATATCGGACGCGAACAAAACAGGTTGCGACCACTAAGCGGACGACGCAAAGAATGAACGGGGCATAATCGTGCGGACACCGAATTGTGAAGTGCGCCGGGGGAACTGGCCCATTACGTCAACGGCTATAGGAACTTGGCGCATGATCATCTGTACACAGGACGAAGCCTATGACACCGAATTTGCTCACCAGACGCGCGGGCTTAGCTATGATTTCTGCAAGTTTG
>CAWUIX010000230.1:0-4889 GCA_963922395.1 uncultured Rhodobacterales bacterium
GCATCCAGGAGTTGCTTCATGACTCGAACACAAGGATAAGGTCGATGCGTGTCGCATCGATCACCACTTTGCCAGCATGCTCGAAGTTTATCGTGACGCGTCCGCCCACGTTCGACTGCACCTGCCCTAGTCCCCAATCCGACTCGACCGGGTGTCGGACGAGCATGCCGGGTTCCAGAAGCGCGTTCAGTTCTGACATTTCTTCCCCTTCCCCCTTATGGAGCCGCCAATGAGTGCCGATGGAGCAGCAGGTGCTCGGCGCGGTCCAGATCAGGATCTGAACGCGCTTTTGGGATCTCGCATCTGTCACGACCTTATCAACCCACTGGGGGCGATCGGCAATGGCGTCGAGCTTTTGGCCATGTCAGGCATCAGTGCGGCCCCGGAAATCGCGTTGATCTCAGAAAGCGTCGAGCACGCGAATGCACGGATCAAGCTGTTTAGGATCGCTTTTGGTGCGTCATCGCCAGGCGCGCTGGTTCCAACCGCTGAGATTCAGGACATTGTCTGGGCCCTCTCCCGCAGTGGCCGGCTTCGTTTCGAATGGGACATTGCCGGAGACTTGCCCAGGAGCCGGATGAAAGTCGCTTGCCTGACGCTTCTCTGTTTTGAAACGTCGCTGCCCTTCGGAGGGCTTGTCCGGGTCGGAACGGACGGAAACAGGTGGGTTGTCGAGGGTACGGCCGAGCGCAGGCGAGCGGATATGGAGCTTTGGGAGCTCGTGTTTGCGTCAAGTACGCAGATCGAGGTTGGGCCTGGAGATGTTCACTTTGCGCTCTTGCCCTATGCGGCGTACGACGCTGGCGTGACGCTGGCAAACGAACATTCCGAAGAAAGTTTGCGGGTTTCGTTCTAGACGCGCCAGCGCAGAACGCGTTGCTCCACCTTCGCGACCGTCCAGTTCACCACGACGCCCATTAGGGAAAGAAGCGCGACGCCAGCAAAGAGGCGTTCAAGGTCGTAGAGCGAGCCTGCCTCCAGCACATAGGCGCCGATCCCATAGCGGGCGCCGATCATCTCTGCCGCCGTGAGAAGGATGATGGCGATGGCGAGGGAAATGCGCAGGCCGGACAGAATGCCGGGCATCGCACCAGGGAGCACGATCTTTCGAACAATTGATGCCCAGCCCAATCCGAAGCTTTGACCCATGCGAATGAGTGTTCGGTCCACGTTGTCGACCGCGCCGTAGGTGGCGACGATGGTGGGCGTGAAGGTGCCCAGGGCAATCAACGCGTACTTCGACCCCTCGCCAATGCCGAACCAGATCACAAAGAGTGGCAAGAGCGCGATCTTTGGAATGGGAAAGATCGCGGCGACGAGAGGGACCAGCCCTGCCCGGGCAAGGCTAAAGAGGCCGATCATAATGCCGAGGGCGATCCCCGCGCTGACGCCCATTGCAGAACCCACGAGAAATCGCGCAACTGACGGCAAGAGGTGATCCCAGAGGAGGCCGGTTTCCGCCAGCGACCAGAGCGTTGCGAAGACATCCGATGGGCGCGGTAACGTAAGGTTTGAGATCCAGCCTGTTCTCGTTCCAAGTTCGATCAGGATCAGGAGGAGCAAGAACACCAACAAACCCACAAAGCGGATTGGTTTTGGCCGAAAGCCGCCACCGCGAAACGGGATCGGGGCAGACGCGGGCGCAGGATTTTCTGTGGGCATCCGGATCTCAGCCACGCACGAGCTCCCTGTCGGCCGCCTGTGCCTCGTCCCGGATCAGGGACCAGAGGCGACGCTGGTGAGCCTCTAGTTGGGGATCTGCCGTTCGGCGCGCTTCTAACGGGGTCCGGACCTCGACTACGTCACGCACTCTGCCGGGGCGGCGTGACAAGACGGCGATCCTGTGCCCAAGGCGAACCGCCTCGGCGAGATTGTGGGTGACGTATATCGCCGTAAACGGCGTCTTGGTCCAAAGCCCAACAAGGTCATCCATGAGAAGTTCGCGTGTCTGGGCGTCGAGGGCCGACAGCGGTTCGTCCATAAGCCAGACGGCCGGCTTCACGGCAAGCGCCCTGGAAATCGCGACGCGTTGTTTCATGCCGCCGGAGAGGTTCTTTGGCAGAGCATCACGGAAATCGATCAGGCCCGTCCGGGTCAGGACATCATCCACGATATCCCTGATCTCAGCCTTGCTAAGCGGATGTTCCTCCAGCACGAGCGAGACGTTGCCCGCAACTGTGCGCCAGGGGAGCAACGCGAAATCCTGAAAGATATAGGTGAGCGGATTGAGGCTGTCGGGGGATGGCGCCCCGACTTGCACCACGCGTCCAGACGTTGGTTCTTCCAATCCGCCCGCGATGCGAAGCAGTGTAGATTTCCCGCATCCGGACGGGCCGATCAGACACAGTATGCCGCCGGACGGCACCTCTAGAGAGATGCCGTCCAGGACGTCTGTTTCGCCATAGCTGTGGCGTATTTCTTCGAGCCGAAGCTCCACGTCAGGACATCACCTCGACGTAAGAGGGGTCCCCGAGCATTTCTGTGGTCACTGTGTCCTTGATCAAACCCTCGGATTTGAACCAGTTCACCTGATCCTCAACAGATGCCATGTTCAATGCGGCATTTGCGTTGATCCGCATTGCTCCGTTTACGATCGACGGCTTGGCCTTCTCGTATTCGCGGTCGGTGTAGACGTAACCGTGGATGAGTTTCACCATCTCTTCCGCAGCGTCGTCGCCTGCCGTCTTGTCGACGAGTGCTGCGTTAAAGTCGTCGGCTCCACGCGAGAAGGCGCGCAGGAAGGCCTCTGTTTTCGCGCGATCTTCTGAAGCATTCGCGGCAGAGGTGAAGACGGTCGTGACCTGATAGTTAGGAAGGTAGTCGGCGACGCTGCCGATCATTTTGACCGCGCCGGAACCAGCGAGCGGTTTTGCGATATGGGGGACGATGGACCAGGCGTCAATTTGGCCCGATTTCAAAGCACCGATGACGGCGCCCACCTTTTGAAGCGGGACGAATTCGAGCTCGGCGCCGCTGGCCCCTGCGATCTTTGAGCCCATGTAGTGGAACGACGACCCGGCTTGGGTCACGCCCCACTTCCTGCCACCAAGGGCGTCAGGAGACGTCAGCCCCGCCTCGTAAGCAGCTGTAGAAGCGAGAATTTTCTGGCCGTCGATCCCAGGCTCTTCAGAGAGGGCACCGCCGATAACTTTGGCCGCACCCTTTTCCGCCAGAGAGATAAGGCCACCAGAGATTGCGGTCACCGCGTAATCGGCATCGCCGCTCGCAATGGCTACCGCCATAGGCTGCGCTGCCTGGAAGAACTCAAACTCTACGTCCAAGCCTTCTTCGGCGAAGTACCCGCGTTCGAAAGCCACAAAGCTGGCAGCGTGGCTGGTGAACCGGAGAGCACCGACCTTTAGTTTTGTGTTGGCAAGGGCAGGCATGGCCGGAAGCGCGGCTGCACCTGCCAGCATCCCTAGGGATTGGCGTCGATTGAATTTCATTTCTCTCTCCCTTTGGCGCGACCCCTCGGCGGGGATCGCGAAGCAATTATTCGTTCTAAAGTGGCGTTACCGACGCGGCTGTCAATTACGAACGCGTCGTTCCGTCGCCTTCGACGATGTACTTGAACGATGTCAGTTGAGCTGCCCCAACGGGACCACGTGCATGCATCTTGCCGGTGGCGATGCCGATCTCGGCGCCCATTCCAAATTCTCCTCCGTCGGCGAACTGCGTGGAGGCGTTCCGCATGAGGATCGCGCTGTCCAGCTCTGTGAAGAAGCGGGCTGCCGCCGCGTCATCTTCGGTGAGGATAGCGTCCGTGTGGCTGGAACCGAACTCGCGGATATGCGCGATTGCTTCGTCAATATTCTCAACCGCTTTCGCCGCGATCTTCATATCAAGGTATTCGTGTCCCCAGTCCTCGTCGCTGGCGGGAATTGTGCCCTCGATCTCCGCGAGCGCACCGCCCGCACGGACCTCAACCCCTGAATCGATCAGAGCGCGGATGACGCCTTGTCCAATCGTGGCCGAGACGTCTTTGTGAATAAGCAGGCACTCGGCCGCGCCACAGATACCCGTCCGGCGTGTCTTGGCGTTCAGAACCACCTTCAAGGCTTTCTCAGGGTCGGCGGCGGCATCAATGTAGATATGCACGATCCCTTCGAGATGCGCGAAGACAGGAACGCGGGCTTCACGCTGGACAAGGCCGACAAGGCCCTTGCCGCCGCGGGGCACGATCACGTCGATTGCGTCCGTCATCGTGAGCATTTCCTGGACCGCCGCCCGATCTCGCGTCGGGACCCGTTGAATGGCTGTGACCGGCAGGTTGGCGGCTTTCAAGCCATCCACGAGGCAGGCGTGGATGACGCCCGATGAGTGGAAGCTTTCCGAACCGCCGCGCAGGATGACGGCGTTCCCGGCTTTGAGGCAGAGAGCGCCCGCGTCAGCCGTCACATTCGGGCGGCTTTCGTAGATTACACCGACGACACCCAACGGTGTCCGGGTGCGGCGAATGTGAAGGCCGCTGGGCATGTCCCATTCGGCGATGACCTCGCCGACGGGATCGGGCTGCTCGGCGACTGTGCGCAGACCATCCACCATGCCCTGGATGCGATCTTCATCGAGCATAAGGCGGTCCAGCATCGCTGATGACAGGCCCTTCTCGCGCCCGAATTCCATGTCCTTGGCGTTCGCGGCGATGATCTCTTTCCGGCGCGCCCAAACGGCGTCAGCCGCGGCGATCAGGGCTGCATGCTTTCGCTCGGCCGTAGCAAAGGCCAGTGTCGCCGCAGCACGTTTTGCATTGGCGCCGAGTTCAGCCATCACTGCAGGAATGTTTGTCATGTCGTTCATTGCTTCGCTCCTCACAAAGCCATGTCGTCGCGGTGGATCAGCGCCGCGCGGCCGGGATATCCGAGAACCGCCTCGATCTCGCCCGACCGCTT
>CAWUIX010000231.1:0-4880 GCA_963922395.1 uncultured Rhodobacterales bacterium
TGCAATGCGCCGTACCAGTCCTGACTCTGGCGGTCTGTCTGGTCTTCGGGGTGGCTGCCGCCCCCGCGGTCTTCGCGGTCATCCTTATGATGTCCGCACCTTCGATCTCCGGCAGTCCCAACCTCACCATCCTGCTCGGTCACGATCCTGCGCCTGCCTTGCGTCTCATGATCCTCGGGACCGCTCTTCTGCCCGTTACCGTGCTCCCGGTCCTCTGGCTCCTTCCCGGCATCGACGGGCCGACCATGATCGCCGCGGGTCTGCGCCTTCTTCTCACCATCGGGGCGGCCACAGCACTGGCCTTCGTGCTCAGACGGATTCTGCTCAGCGATATGCAGGATGACGTCCGCGAGGCCCTAGACGGCACTGGCGCCCTTCTCATGGCCATTGCGGTGGTCGGCCTTCTCGCAGGCCTATCGCCCACGCTGCGATCGGACCCCGCAAACGCCCTGTGGTGGATTGCCCTGGCCTTCGCAGTAAACTTCGGACTTCAGACCATCGGAGTGCTCATCTTCCGGCACCGCCCTGGCGCCGTCCCAAAATCAATCATTGCGGGCAACCGAAACGTCGCCCTGTTTCTCGTCGCACTGCCAACGGCCACAACCGATCCGATCCTGACCTTCATCGGCAGCTATCAGTTGCCGATGTACCTGACACCGATCCTTATGGCACCGCTGTACCGCGCCTTTGTTCCGAAGAACCAGCCCATTTAGGCGCTCCGGCCTTGGCGCGACCGCCAACCTCCAATAGAACGACCCGTGCAAGTCAGGGTACGACCCTGACAAACTCCACTCCGGCTCAGGGAAGAAACGCATGCCCAAAGGTTATTGGATCATCCACGTCTCCGTCACAAACCCAGAGCCCTATCAAGAGTACATCCGGCGCGATACGCCGATCATCGAAGGCCTCGGGGGACGCTTCATCGTCCGCGGTGGCACCTCAGAGATGAAGGAAGGTGAGCTGTTGCAGCGCCATGTTGTCGTAGAGTTCGACAGCTACGAACAGGCACTGAAGGCCTGGGATGACCCTGACTATCAGGAAGTGGCCCAGATCCGCCGGGACAACGCACAATCCGATGTGGTGATCATCGAGGGCACCTGACCCCGACGAAGCGATCGCATCCGCGCCGATCTTCGGCGAACCCATCTGAATCGGCGGGGGCAACCCCGCCAGGAACACCCGGACGACATGCTCGCCTTTGCCGCTGCAGTTTTCTTCTTGATCATCACGCCCGGCCCCGGCGTCCTCTCGACGGCGGGCGTCGGTGCAGCATACGGCATCCGTCCCGGAGTGCGCTACATCATGGGCCTGATGATCGGGACCAATCTCGTTGCGCTTGCCGTGGTGTCGGGTCTGGCCGCAATCCTACTCGCAGATGACCGGATCAGAGCCGTCCTCCTCTGGGCCTCCGCCGCCTACCTCGCCTACCTCGCGTTCCGCATTGCATTCGCTGGCGCAGAGATTGCGTTTATCCATCGCGCCTCTGCCCCCGGCATCGTGGGCGGCCTCCTCTTGCAAGCGATTAACCCCAAGGCCTACGCGGTCAACACGACCCTCTTCACGGGCTTCCCCTTCGAAACCGTATCGTTCGAGGCCGAACTCGCGCTCAAATTCCTCATCGTGAACCTGATCTGGCTTCCGATTCATCTTTCGTGGCTCTGGGCTGGGGTCGCCCTACACCAACTCAACCTTTCACCCACCGTACAACGCACCATCAACATCGCTATGGCCCTGTCCATGCTTGCCGTTGTGGCACTGGCAGCGGCTGCTCAATTCTAACGGAGACATCATGGCAAAACGCCCGGAACGCAGTTTTTCGCCAAACTACCAACCCGCCGCCGACCGTTACGACCGCATGACCTACCGCCGCTGCGGACGGACCGGCCTCAAGCTCCCGGCCATTTCACTTGGTCTCTGGCACAACTTCGGCGGCGACACCGAGCATGACCGCAAGCGCGCAATGTGCCAGACCGCGTTCGACAATGGCATCACGCATTTCGACCTCGCCAACAACTATGGCCCGCCCCCAGGCAGCGCCGAAATTGCCTTCGGAGAGATCCTGAAGACCGACTTTCAGGGGCACCGCGACGAACTCGTGATCTCGTCAAAGGCGGGTTACAGCATGTGGCCCGGCCCCTATGGTGAATGGGGCAGCCGCAAGTCTCTGATCACATCCTGCGACCAATCGCTGAAACGTCTAGGCGTCGACTACATCGACATCTTCTACTCTCATCGCTTCGATCTCGAGACCCCGCTTGAGGAAACCATGGGCGCGCTTGACCACATCGTCCGGTCGGGCCGCGCGCTCTATGTCGGGATCTCGTCCTACAACGCGCAGCGCACGCGCGAAGCGGCGACCATCCTTGCCGACCTCGGCACGCCCTGCGTGATCCATCAGCCGAGCTACAATATGTTCAACCGATGGGTGGAACGCGACGGCCTGCTCGACACGCTCGACGATCTGGGTGTCGGGTCGATTGCCTTCACCCCGCTCGCTCAGGGCCTCCTGACGACCAAGTACCTGTCCGGCATTCCCGAAGGCAGCCGGGCATCGCAGGCCAAATCCCTGGATGCGGGCCAGATCACGACAGAGATGGTGGCAAAGCTGAACCGCTTGAACGACATGGCCGCCGCCCGGGGTCAGACCCTGCCGCAAATGGCCCTGGCTTGGGTCCTGCGCAACGAGCGGGTGACGACCGCACTCATCGGGGCCTCCCGTCCCGGACAGATAGAAGATTGCGCAGGCGCCGTGTCAAACCTGGAGTTCACCGAAGCGGAGTTGGCAGAGATCGATGAGATCGCCACAGACGCAGGCCTGAACTTGTGGGCCGCCTCGTCCGAAGACGTCTGACCCAAAAACAAAACGGGCGCCCCGCATGGGAGCGCCCGTCGAAGTCTCAGGTAGGCCGCCTTACTTAAAGACGTCCGCCATCGAGTCGACGCTCACGCCATCCTTGATCTCCCGCAGGCGCGCATAGATCAACGCGACCGGGATTGCGGCGAGGCCGTAGCTGACGCCAGAGGCCAGTGCCTGCAGGATCAGGGAAGCGATGGTGTTCCCGGCAATGAAGCCGATCGGCAGCGCAACAAGAATGCCGACTCCAGCCATCAGAACGATCATGATCAGGCCAATCACAAAGAGCAGACCAATAATCGGCCAACGATACTCCTTGGTTAGCGACCGGCTGCGGCCAAGGGCCTTGAAGCCAGCGCCCTCGATCACGATTGCGGGGACGAACACGGAGAAGACCGCGTAGACCCAAAGTCCCGGAACAACGAGCAGGAAAAAGCCGATCGTCGACAGGATCGTGAAAAGGATCGTCAGCAGGAAAATCGGCACTGCATTGGCGAATGCTGCACGAATATAAGTGCCGGTCCGCGCGCTTCGGCCGAGTTTGGCATCATAGGCCAATAGGACCATGGCCCCGATTAAAATCGCGTAGGCCAGGAAGTTCACCAACATCATGATGATCATGCCAACCGCGTTGAATGCGCTCAGGTCTGCAGGCTCTGCCGTGGCGCCTCCAGCCACAAAGTCAAAGCCGACGAACAGGCCGGAGATGACAATAGAGACAAAGGAAACGATGAAACCAAGCGAAACGATCTGAACGAAGCGCTTGAAGAAAATGCTAAAGCTTTCGCTAATAATTGCTCCGACGCCAAGGCTCTCTTTGCCGCCGGTATAGTCCGCAGTCATATCTGCCATAGATCCGTCCTTCCGGTTCCCGAACTGCGCTTAGAATAACGCAGGCAGGGCTTTTTCAGAACAATGCGGCAACACTATGTGCACGGTTTTCCTGCAATCTGTGCCGTGAAATCCCGTTGCGCCGATGCCACAAGCCACTCAGCGCTCTGTTTCCTCGGCGGAGGCGTGAAACTTGTCACTGCGCCGCTCTCCAAACAGCTGTCGCGCTTCCAGGTGTCGACGCTGGGCTCGATAGAAATCGGACAGAAACCGCCCGTGATCCTCATCCTGGACCGCCTCAGCGTACCCGATCTTAAGGCGGATCGCCTCGACGATGGATTTGATCTCGCGTGCCAGCTGCGCCGAATTGGAACGTGGCCGATCCAGCTTGCGCAAGATCCCTTCAAGGGTCTGAAGCTCGAACGCCCCATAGTGATCAAGCTGATGGCTCTGGAACCGGAACCCTTCATCCACCTTTTCGACCGGAGCCGTCGCCGCATCCGGCAAAAGAACGACCTGGGGCCTCCGGATCACCACTGTTCCGGCAACGATGTCTCCAATGCGCTGGCGTCGCTTGTTGGTGAATGGAACGATCAGCGCAACAAGAGTGATCAAGCCAGAGACCACCGCCGACACGATATCCTGCTGGATGTTTATGAAGATGAAGGCGATCGGCAGAAACACCTCCGCCTCTTTCATCAGGTTCCGCGCAACCACCGAGTAAACGCTCAAGGTGCGCCCGTCGGCACTGATCACCTGCAGACCAAGCATACGCTTGCCCAGCGTCGCACCGTTCCACACCAGTTCGGTGAGCACGTAGTAAGGAATACGAACAAAGAAGAACGCCAGGGACGCCAGTGCCAGCAGCCACAGCCCGCCGTTAAAGAGCTGCGCACAGAGAAGGACAAGCGCACCCACCGCCAGAAGCGTCAGCAAAAGGTCGATCAACTGCGCCCCAAGGCGCACCCCAAGACCCGCCACTTCGAACCGGACAGGAACCCCTTCCGGTGGGATCAACTCCATCACCTTCATGCGCGCGGCGCCCGGGGCCGGGACAACAGCCACATCAGCCAAAGCGCCCCAATCCCCCATCCGATGGCATAGCGCGAAGTCATATCCTGAACCATCTGCCGACCGAATCCTTCCAGAAGCGCGGCCACGAACAGCATCAGCGCCGCAATTACCGCCAGCGTAA
>CAWUIX010000232.1:0-4875 GCA_963922395.1 uncultured Rhodobacterales bacterium
TGTTCCTATCCTCCGTACTTTCCGGAATGATAAAACGCCCGCGTCGGCTGAGTTCCACCGCCGCGCAGCCGCCCGAAACCAAAGCGCACCTGTACCGGCGTCCGCAAATCCGGACCTGGCCACTAAACGTCACAAGACTAGTCGTTCTCCGGCCAACGACCGTAAAGTCAAATTCAGTTCCCCGAATGCCCATGGTCGCTGTGGGCGTTGCGATCGAGTAAGTCTCTTTCGGACTTTCCCCGGAGAGGAAGCGAAACGTGCCGCTTACGGCCTCCACGGCAAAGGTGCGGGCAACGTTTCCGCGACCAATCTGGACGTCATCGACAACAAACACAGACTGTGGCCCAACCACGATCCGTGTCCGATCGTTGAACACAAGCTGAACTGTCGCATCCTCGCCCGTTCGCACCGTGTCGCCGGACGAGACCTGCATACGTCTCTTGAGCGGAACTCGCGAGCCCTCGCTTTCAAGAACAGCCGGACCCTTCACGGAGAGTGCGATTGCGATAGGTGCGGCCGATACCGAGACCGCGAATACACACAAAACAGCGGTCAAAGCCGCAAGAAATGTGCCCCGAGGCATGAGACGCCCCCAATATTCTCAATTTTGGAAAGCCTATGCCTTCCCCCTAGAATAAGGGCCAATGCACCGTTGAATGAGAAAAAAATACAGCCCTTCGTATAGGTAACCTAACGTAAAGCACGACGGGCACAACGGGCTTTTTGTTACCGCAACAATCATTGATGTGGGCGCGCAGACCAGCTCGGCCACTGGTCTGCCCACACTTACGGTTTAGAGGACAAGCTCTTCCAGGTCCTCTTCCTCTTCGTCGGCCTCCACGTTCGCTGTGTTTATATCGTCATTGCCTTCAAGCCTTGATCCACGGCCGAACCGGAACAGTGACCTGAGAATCTGCTCACTTTCTTCGACGCTGGTCTCGGGTTCCGACAGGGGCTCGTCTGGGGCATCAATGGGCTGATCAGACGTCTCGGACGTTGCATTTAAAGTTGTTTGTTCGGTCTGAAGCCGTCCGCCGAAGAAACGCCCACCGAACAGTGTGCGACCAGAGTACGGATCGGAGCTCGCCGTTTCGACTCCGCCTGCATCTGGTGTGTCTTCAGTTGCTTCAGTCGTCGGGGCGGGCGCGCTTTCCTCCACGTTCCGTGGAGAAAACAAGCGTTGGAAGCGCCCGCCAAAGATCGGAGCGGGGTCTTCGGCTACCGGGTCCTCAATCTCTGGGTCTTCCACACCAGGTGTGTCGGTCGGTGGGGTAGAGGTGTCCTGTGTTTCTACAGGATCGTTCGCCTCAGGTTCGGGCCCGGTGCTCAGCGGCACATCTTCACCCGTGCTCTCGGGGTCACCTGGTGCCGATGGATCTTCAGGCTCGGATGCGGGTTCAGTTTCAGTCACATCGGCCGTTGCCTCGCCATAAAGCGGCAACAGACCGTTAGGATCGCTGTCCGCAGCATCCAGGAAGACGACTTCTCCATCACCCAACACCCGATCGTACATGGCCACGTTCTCGATGTGCCCGTTGAAGTGCCATTGCAGGTTGTCATCGTCACCCTGGCGCGTTCGCGTCGACGCACCAATGACAAGATCTTCCTGGTTGCCGGACATGCCGCTCGCAAACCCATCGCCTTCGTCGACCAGATCACCGTTGACGAAAAGCTGCGTACCGCTCTCATCAAAGGTAAAGGCGACGTTGTAGGTCTCGCCGGCAACAACCTTGTCGGACATGTAGAGGTACTCTTCGCTGTCCGTGCCTTGGAACCGGACCTTCAGATGTCCATTGCCGGTGATGTAGATTGTCAGGTGACCGCCATCCTCATAGCCTGAATGATCCTTTGAAATCAGGGCCTGGTCCTGTGCATTACCGGGCAAATCCGCGACGAACGAAAACGCAACGGTGCCTGAGGCCAACTCCTGCGCGTCGGTGTGCGCGATCTCCGTTGTTACGGCGCCCGTGTAGTCACCACCCTCGTGTAAAAGCACGACCTCTGGCGCGACAGTCCCCTCTGGCACAGCTGACGCGAAGGTGACTTCGCCGTTTTGAAGCCACTCATTGTGTGAATACGCGCGCGGATCCGAACCGATCGGATCCCCCTCCACATCGCGACTATCATACCCAAAGAGGCCGTCATGCTGCCACGCGGTTTCGCCGGTCGGCGCCAGCGCCTCCTGCAATTCGTCAATCGTATCGACGATCCCGTAATGCGCGCCCGCATCCGTTACGATGTCTTCAACATCGACACGATCACCATGGACGACGATGTAGCCCAGTATGTCCTCATCGTGGGCGCCACCGTTCTTCCCCTGTTGGGAGTATGCTGTGATGATGGAGACAGCGTCATCATCCACGCCGTCACCGTCCGTGTCGACCGTGGTATAGTCGACTTTGACCTGTGTCGTGTGGCCGATCACGGCAATCGTGTCTTCCTCGGCGTTGTAATCCGCGATGACATCGATGCCGAACCCATCGACCCAGTGGTCGTGGACGCGGTCGTTTTCTCCGGCGACCCCGTGCCAGTGGATCGAACGATCCGGCATCACATGATCGAGGAGGATGTCCTCTTTCGCGTTGATGTAGGTCTCAAACAGGAACGTATCGTTGCCCGCGCCGCCAACGAGGACATCGTCACCCACAACCGGCTGATCCACCCAATCGACTAGTTTGAGGTACTCTGGATCAACGGATGGGTCGGGGTAGGGGCGCGACGGCTCACCAAGAACAAGCTGACCGATCCGATCCTCGCCAACATCGCCGCCGCTTTTCAGGACGTCATCTCCATCCCCCCCGATCAGCAGGTCACTTCCCCGCCCGCCGTCGAGATGGTCGTTACCCATGCCCCCATCGAGCATGTCATTGCCATAACCGCCGAAGAGATCGTCATTCCCACCTTCGCCATAAACCGTATCGTCTCCGGCGCCTGCATCCACGGTGTCCGCGCCGCCCCCGGCAAAGAAGGTATCGTCTGCGGCGATCATCGGCTGAGGGCCGGAAGGGTTGGTCAGGGCCTCACCGGGACCAAACTCGATCAACTCATTGATCTCGTCCTCGGACAACGCGTCGTCTGAGCTGTACCCGCCCCAGAGACCGAAATCAGAGATCGACCCTTCAAAGGGGTTTCGCAGATCCTCCGCGTCAGTGGCGAATTCTTGAGCCGTGTCATTGGCCTCTGTACGGTGCTGATCCGCGCCAAAGACCCATGGTTCCTCATTCTGCAGGATATACGCTTCCGTGTAGACGTTCGGCGAGGGCACAGACCCTTCCACGGGCGTCCAGGCATTTGCCGGGATGGGATCCCCATCAACATAGACGGTGACACCGCTGTCCGTGAAGGAGACCGCCAAATGCTGCCACTCGCCTTCGGTCAAGATACCGCCATTGGTTTCCCATGAGACGTTGGATCCGCCATCCCCGGGTGCCATGCGCAAAAAGAGGCCTCCGTCTTCTGTGTGCCCCAGCCTGAAATGCCCCCCTTCGCCAGAGGACTTCTCATCCTTGCTCACGATCATACTGAAATCGGTAAGGTCGTCCGGCCTCACCCAAAGGGCAATTGTCCCTTGCGAAACCTCGTGCGACGGATCATGCGCAAGGTAGGCGAAATCCGTTTCGCCATTGAAGTACAGCGCGCTGTTCTCAACGCCGCCAGGGCCATCCGTCGCGCCGTCTGTGCGAATGTGCGCCTGGCTTTCATAGAGTGAGTAAGCCTTGATATCGGACCCTTCACCTCGCGCGTCGCCATAGGCGCCATCGATCCCGTCCGCAAAGCTCCAGTACCCGATGGCTCCCGGTAGCCCGGTCTCTTCGTACCCGGCCAATTGGGTCAGCGTATCGCCCATCCCAGTGCCTATGATCGTGTCGCCTTCGACGATCTCCACCCCGAGCTGATCGAACGTGCCCCGCGTCAACTCCGGTTCTGCTTCGGTCTCTTCGGGGGCCGACAGCATGTCTTCCGTGAAGTTGTCATTCTCGAAATATGCAGCCGGATCTCCCGTGATCGGACCGGCATTGGTTGTGCCGAGGCCGTTGCCCCCATGCATGTCCATCTCGCCGGCCATCTCCATCGGAGATCGTGTGTCATATCCGTGGTGGACCACCCCGTCGATCAGCGTCGACTTGGTTTCACCTTGAGGGTAACGCGCCTCGGCCAGCTCGCTTTCGTCATTGACGATCCCATAGGTGACGTTGTCGTCCGTGACGATGTCCTCTGCGTAAACCAGATCCCCGTGCACAATGATCTGGCCCATGAGGTCCATGTCGTGGGCGCCACCGTTGCCATGCTGGTTGGAGATGACGGTGACGATTGACTCCAAAGCCTCATCGCCGATGACGTCTTTGTGCTCCACGTACACATTCGCCGTATGCCCAATCACTGCGATCTGGTCCTCCGCAGCGTTATAATCGGCAATGATATCAATCCCGAAGCCATCCACCCAGTGATCGTGAAGCTCGTCGTTTTCGCCTGCGACCCCGGCCCAATTGATGGTGCCGTCGGCGCGGACGTGCTCTTCGATGATATCAAGCTTAGCGTTGATCTGAGGTGAGATCAGGAAGGTGTCTGACCCTGCGCCGCCGATCAGGACATCGTCCCCAATAAGCGGCTGGTCCTCGTATCCCTTGAGGATCTGAAGATCGTTGTTCACCTCTTCATCAGGATCTTCCCGCGTCGGCATCCCGATGGCGAGCTGTCCGATCCGAGTGATCCCAGTGTAAGAACGGGATACGAGCGTATCATTCCCGTCACCCCCATCAAGGACATCGGAGCCGCGCCCGCCATCCAGAACGTCGTCGCCGTCTCCACCCAACAGGATATCGTCGCCGTAGCCCCCGTTCAGGATATCGTCGCCACCCAGACCGCTGATTGTGT
>CAWUIX010000233.1:0-4873 GCA_963922395.1 uncultured Rhodobacterales bacterium
ATCTTCGGTGAGGCAATCTGGGCGTCACTGCCTGTCCCCGCGTTCCTCCTGGATCCGGGCGACGTGATCGCCGAGGTAAACCCGGCTGCCGAATCTTTTCTCAACGCCTCTGCACGGTCGCTGAGAGGGGCCCCGGTCTTCGACAAACTCATGATCGATGCGCCCCTCGACGATGCATTCCGCCGGGTCCGATCAGATCAGGCGTCGCTATCCGTCAATGATGTGGACGTCGGGACCGGCGACCGGAAACCCCAACAGTGCAACATGCAAATCGCGCCAATGGTGGCGATGCCGGGCTTTGTCTTGATCCTGATGGAGCCACGCCAACTCGCCGACCGGCTGGGGCGCGCGCAGTCGGCGAAGTCGGCGGCTAAGTCGGCAATCGGCATGGCCGAGATGTTGGCCCACGAGATCAAGAACCCGCTGGCCGGGATCACCGGCGCGGCTCAACTTCTATCGATGAACCTCTCTGGCGAAGACCAGGAGATGACCGATCTGATTGTCGCCGAGGCGCGCCGCATCCTTGCGCTCCTGGAACAGGTCGAACAATTCGGCAATTTGCGCCCGCCAGAGCGAAAAGCCTGGAACATCCACGATCTTCTGGAACGCGCGCGCAAAGGTGCCGCCGTTGGTTTCGCGGCGCATATGACGATCACAGAGCAATACGATCCGTCCCTCCCGCCGACCTATGTGGACGGCGATCAGCTCTTGCAGGTGTTCCAGAACCTTCTGAAGAACGCTTCAGAGGCCGCAGGACGCGATCCCGGACAGATCACGGTTCGGACTTTCTATGAGACATCGCTGCGCCTGCGCCGGAAGGACGGGACCGCATCGCTCCCGCTGCATGTCGAAATCATAGACGACGGACCGGGCCTTCCGAGCGAGATCGCATCGAATATCTTCGAGCCCTTTGTATCCGGGCGCGAAAACGGCACGGGGCTTGGTCTAGCCCTCGTGTCCAAAATTATCGCCGACCACGACGGCTGGATTTCGGTCGACAGCGTGCCTGGGCGCACGGTGTTCCGGGTCTCGCTGCCAATGGCGCCGAAAGACGAAGAAAGTGAGGAACAGTAGCCCATGGACGGAACGATCCTCGTCGCCGACGACGACCGCACGATCCGCACGGTTTTGACACAGGCGCTGACGCGCGCGGGGAGCAAAGTCCATGCCACATCCTCCATCGTGACACTGATGCGGTGGGTCGATGAAGGAAAGGGTGATCTCGTCATCTCCGACGTTGTCATGCCCGACGGCAACGGGCTTGATCAGCTCCCCAAGATTGCGGAAGCGCGGCCCGGGCTGCCGGTCATCGTCATCAGTGCGCAGAACACGATCATGACCGCGATCCAGGCGGCAGAGGCGGACGCGTTTGACTATCTGCCGAAACCCTTCGACCTCCCGGATCTCATGAAACGCGCGGCACGTGCGCTCGAAGTGAAACGCCGCGTGCCGTCAACTCAACCCAAGCCAGAACGGGAAGAGGGCGGCGACGACCTCCCTCTCGTTGGACGGACCCCGGCGATGCAGGCGCTCTATCGCCTCGTGGCGCGTGTGATGAACACGGACCTCGCGGTTCTGATCACCGGCGAGTCAGGGACCGGGAAGTCCCTGATTGCCCGCGCGATCCACGACCTGTCTGACCGGCGCACACTGCCTTTTGTGGTTGCGGGTGCGGCTGATCTTGCCTCCATGGACGGCCCTGCGACAGTGATCAGCCGCGCGCGGGGCGGATCGATCCTCTTTGATGAGGTGGGTGATCTCGACGAAGAGGCGCAGGCCCGGATCGTCCGCATGCTGGATAGTTTCACGGACAACGCGCCCCGGATCATGGCGACGAGCCAAGCGGATCTGGCGACAAAAATGGAATCCGGTGCATTTCGTCAGGATCTGTTCTACCGCTTGAGTGGTGTCACAATCGCCGTACCAGCTTTGCGGGAGCGGGTGGACGACATCCCGCTTCTGGCCGAGCACTTTCTCGCGCGCGCTGAACGTGACGGTCTGCCCCTGCGTCGGTTTGAATCCGCGGCCCTTGAGTTGATCCGTGCGTACAGTTGGCCGGGCAATGTGCGGCAGCTTGAAAACACGATCCGTCGCCTCGTCGTGACCGGTTCAGAAGACGAGATTGGCCGCTCCGAGACCGAACTCGTGCTGGGCAACCAGCCGGCGATGGAGCCACTCGCGGGCGGAGGCGACGGTGAAAAGCTTTCGGTGTCGGTGGCCAAGCACCTTCGCCGCTACTTCGATCTCCATGGCGGTGTCCTGCCGCCACCCGGTCTCTATCAGCGCATCCTGCGGGAGGTGGAGACGCCTCTGATCGAAATCGCGCTCGATGCGACCGGTGGGAACCAGGCGAAATGTGCTGATTTGCTGGGCATCAACCGAAATACCCTTCGCAAGAAAATCACCGATCTGGATATTAGGGTTACGCGACGCCGCAAATTGATGTAAAACCGCAACATAAGAGTTGCCGATCCGCATGGCGGATCGAAGAGGCAACCAGATATGGCGGTCGGCGCCGAAAGGCGCCACATCGGGTTGAGGTGTGCCAGTGGCAGGTGTCGCGGGGCGAACAACATTTGATCGGCTGATCCGGCTGCGTCGGGTCCGCCGCGTGCAGAATGTCGCGACATTCGGCCTGGTCTTTCTCGGACCCGTACTCGCACTTGCGACCTTCCTGGTTCTGGGTCCCCTTGATCAGGGTGCGTCCACATTTTCGCTCCGGCTCGTTCTCCTCGCAGATCTTGTTTACGTCCTTCTCGTCGCGACGCTCGTCCTCGGCACCATCGCTCGGATGATTGCGGCCCGCCGCGCGCGATCAGCGGGGTCACGATTGCACCTGCGGCTGACAGGCGTGTTTGCGATGATTGCGCTGGTGCCGACGGTCACGGTCGCCGTGTTTGCGGGCCTGACCGTGAACATCGGTCTGGAGGGTTGGTTCTCCGAGCGTGTGCGCAGCGTCGTGGGCGCTTCCATAGCGGCGGCGGAAGCCTACCAAGAGGACCAGCGGCGCGATCTGGATACAGACATCCGATCGCTTGCGCGGTTTTTGGAGTCGGCTCGAGAGGCCGATTTCTTTATTTCTGACAGTGAGTTGCGCCAACTTCTCAGCCGTGGTCAGGTGCTCGTTCAACGCGGGCTTCACGAATCCTTTGTCATCGACGGTTCGGGGGAGATCCGAGCCCGCGGCGAGAAGTCCTACCTTTTCGATTATGAAGACCCTGGTCTCTCGCGGATCGAGGCGGCGCGCTTGGGCGAGACCGTCATCATCGAAGATTTGGGCATCAACGAATACCGCGCCCTTGTAGAGCTAAACGGCTATACCGACCGCTTCCTCTATGTCAGCCGTGAGGTCGACGGACGCATTTTGGGGCTTCTGGACGACGCCGAAGAAACCGCGCGTCTTTACACTCAGCTTGAAAGCGAACGCGGGCGCCTCGTCTTCGAATTCGGACTTCTCTACATCGGTTTCGCTGTCATCCTGATCCTTGCAGCAATCTGGTGGGGCCTTTGGTTCGCCGAACGCTTATCCCAACCCGTTGGAAGACTCGCGGGCGCCGCACAACGTGTCGGTGCTGGTGACCTCGATGTGCAGGTGCGCGAGGAAAAGGGCGATGACGAAATTGCTATGCTGGGCCGTGTCTTCAACCAGATGACCCGGCAGTTAAAAGGCCAGCGCGACACGCTGATGGAGACGAATCACAAGATCGAACAGCGCCGCCGCATGTTCGACTCGGTGCTGTCCTCCGTGACCGCCGGCGTAATCGGACTGGACGCAAATGGAACCGTCGCTTTCGCGAACCGGTCTGCGGAGCGTATCCTGCGCGAGGACGGCATCGACGGACGCCAAGTTGGGATCGCGGTCGCCGTTCCCGAGTTCGGCGCATTGTTTGAAAAGCTGAAGAGCATCCGGGGCGAGGTCGCACAGGAAGAGATCCGCCTTACGCGGGGTGGTCAGGTTGAAAACCTGCTGGTTCGCATGGCCACCCGACGCAGCAGCGAAGGCAAGCTTGAAGGCTACGTGGTCGCTTTTGACGACGTAACCGACCTGGTCAGTGCACAGCGTATGGCGGCCTGGGGTGATGTGGCACGCCGGATCGCCCATGAGATCAAGAACCCGCTGACCCCCATCCAACTCTCCGCGGAACGCATAAAGCGGAAGTTCACGCCGCTCGTTGGAGACGAGGCAGATGCACTGTCGCAATATACCGACGTCATCGTGCGCCAGACCGGGGACCTACGCCGGATCGTCGACGAATTCTCAAAATTCGCCCGGATGCCGGAACCTGAACGAAAAGGTGAAGATCTGACGACACTCGTGCGCGATGCTGTGGTTCTTCAGGACACTGGGTTTGAGGACATATCGATCTCGGCCAATCTTCCCGAGACCGCGATCATGGCCGAGCTTGATGCCACTATGATCGGCCAGGCGTTGACCAACATGATTAAGAATGCCGGAGAGGCCATTGAATCGCTTCGTGAAAAAGGTGCGCCGGATGGGCATACCGGCCGCGTGCACGTCACGTTGACGCAAGGCGAGGACGATATTTCGATCACCATCTCGGACAACGGGATTGGCCTACCGGCCGACCGGTCTCGTCTGTTCGAGCCGTATGTGACCACCCGGGAAAAGGGCACCGGGCTGGGTTTGCCGATTGTGAAGAAGATCATCGAAGAGCATGGGGGCACCCTCGCGCTTCTCGATGCAGAGCCGGACGAAACAGGTCAGGTTGGGGCAAAGGCGGAAATTCGTCTGCCCCTTCCGGCCACAACAACAACGAGCAGAGTTTCATAGAACGAGGGTTAAGGAAGTTATGGGCGACATCCTAATCGTAGACGACGAACGTGATATCCGAGAATTAATCGGGGACATCCT
>CAWUIX010000234.1:0-4866 GCA_963922395.1 uncultured Rhodobacterales bacterium
GGTTCGCATATTCATTGTTGACCGCGATCACCTCATGCCCATTGAAATTGTAGAGCCACATGCCGTCAGTGTTTTCGCCGAACACTTTGGATGCGTTTGCTGCGCTATGGCCCGTTGCTGGATCGAATGCTTCAGCATCCGAGGTGAGCGGTTGCCCCCATTTGGCTACGACTGACCAGCTGTACCCTTCCGGCACATGAATGGTACGATCCGTGGCGATGCCAATAGGCGTGAACGCAAAACGACCGTGCCCCATTGCTTCTGCCGATGTGCTGGACAAGAGCGTACCTGTCCCCATAGCGGCGGCCCCAGAGCCGAAGGCGAGGACCCCCCCCATGAACCCACGGCGGGAAATGGCCTCTTCCACCACGCGGTCGAAGTCGGATTCATTCGGTCGGGGATCGTTCAGTTCATCCCAATCGTCGGCAGAGATTTCAGCGAGGTCGATGTCTTTCATTGTTCACTCCCAAGAGGTGTTACGGCGCTTTTGCGCCTTTTTGTGTCGCGGGGGAGACGCACACTCTCACCCGCTTCGCCGCTGCATTCTGATCGATCAATACAAAAGATTTGTGGCAATCGGCCGGGCAGCGTGGGCACCTGTCATGAATCTAGTATGGGCGTGAAACTTATTTTCAATCAAGGAACTTAAGGGGCGGCTGTTTGCGCTGGGCGGAACGAAACTTGTGGCCTCCGTGCGGGGGCCATCGCGAAACATCAAACAAGGGCCCACTCTTCCACTCTGATTGATCGATCTAGGCGCGCGGGATCGTCGCAAGTCTTCTGCCGCCCCACAGACCGACCCTCTCACTGGGACCGGCGTCGGAAGTCGCTCATCTGCACTGGAACGCGCAGCGCGCGCCCTGGCCTAAAGCCTCATTTTCATTCGGTTTTGGCAAAGGTACCTTGCGCATCCGATCGGATCAGGACGAGCTTCAGAAACCAAAAGAGGGGCCCCGTAGAGGCCCCTCCCCGTCTCGTTTCCAGGAACGTGATCAGGTCGGCTGTTTCACCACGCGAAGGTAAGGAAGCTTCTTATCGATGCTGCCGTGCTGCGCGATGGCGTCTTCGTCGCTGACGGCTGGAACCACGATCACATCCTCGCCCTGCTTCCAGTTCGCAGGCGTCGAAACCTTGTGATTGGCGGTCAGTTGGAGCGAATCGAGGGTCCGCAGAATCTCATCGAAGTTCCGGCCCGTCGTCATCGGATAGGACAGGGAAAGTTTGATCTTCTTGTCTGGTCCGATCACGAACACCGATCGCACCGTCTGGTTCTCGGCCGCCGTCCGGTCAGTGATCTTGGTCTCCGTCTCGGGCAGCATGTCGTAGAGTTTCGCGACCTTCATCTCGGGATCGCCGATCATGGGGTAACTCACGCTGTGCCCTGTCACGGCGGCGATGTCGTCCTTCCACTTGTGATGGCTTTCGACCGGGTCGACGGAGATGCCGATGATCTTGGCATTCCGCTTCTCAAACTCTCCGGCCATTCCAGCCATCAGCCCAAGCTCGGTCGTACAAACGGGTGTAAAATCCTTCGGATGCGAGAACATGACGGCCCACCCCTCGCCGACCCAGTCATGGAAGCTGATCGAACCCTCCGTGGTATCGGCTGTGAAATCGGGGGCGATGTCGTTGATGCGAAGTGCCATGATTTACCTGTTGGGTCTGAATTGAGGGATAAAGATGGGGTACACCCGGGTGCACCCCACAGCCACCGTTGTAACCATTGAATCTCAGAAACGTGAAGACTAGGAGACACTGCCATACATGATGGGATCAGAGATATGATGATCCATCTGACCAGGAGCCTTTCTCATGCGTGAACACCGTCAATTCTACATCGATGGATCCTGGGTGGATCCGTCCGCCGACACCCCGTACGAGGTGATCGACCCGTCGACCGAAGAACCCTGTGCCGTTATTTCCCTGGGCGCAGCGGCCGATACCGATGCAGCGGTTGCAGCCGCCAAGCGCGCCTTGCCCGGCTGGGCGGACACGCCACCGGCAGAGCGGATCGCGATGATCGAGCGGCTCGCGGATATCTATGAGCGCCGGATCGACGAAATGGCGGACGTCATTTCGATGGAGATGGGCGCACCCAAGGCGTGGGCGCGCGGCGCACAAGCCGCCGCTGGGCTTGGGAACATCCGCGACTGCATCGCGGCTGCCAAGCAAGTGCAGTTCGATCATCCGCTAGGATCGGCGCCGGGCGCACATATCCTCAAAGAACCGATTGGTGTGGTGGGCATGATCACGCCCTGGAACTGGCCAGTTAGCCAGACCACCCTGAAGGTGCCATTCGCCATGGCAGCGGGGTGCACCATGGTGTTGAAACCATCCGAGTTTGCCCCGCTTGATTCCGTCCTTCTGGCCGAGATGATTGACGAAGCAGGCTTTCCCGCCGGGGTCTTCAACCTGGTGAATGGCGATGGTGAAGGTGTAGGTGCGGCGCTTTCCGCCCATCCCGACGTGGATATGATCTCCTTCACCGGCTCGACGCGGGCAGGTAAGGCAATCAGCAAAGCGGCTGCAGAAACGCTGAAGCGCGTCTCGCTGGAGCTTGGCGGAAAGGGTGCGAACATCGTTTTCGCCGATGCGCCGGAGAATGCCGTGAAGAAGGGCGCACGCGCCTGCTTCTACAACACTGGTCAGTCGTGTAACGCCCCGACCAGGATGCTGGTCGAGCGGTCGATCTACGACGAAGCCGTGGAGATTGCGCGCGAGACCGCAGAGGCCACCGCCGTCGGGTCCGCGCATGAAGACGGGCGGCACATCGGACCGCTGGTGTCGGAACGGCAGTATGACCGCGTTCAGGCGCTCATTTCGAAAGGCATGGAAGAGGGTGCGCGGCTCGTGGCCGGTGGGCCCGGACGGCCGGAAGGGTTCAATCGCGGTTTCTTTGTTCGACCCACGGTCTTTGCGGATGTCACACCGGGGATGGAGATCGAGCAGACCGAGATCTTCGGACCAGTCCTGTCGATGATCCCCTTCGATACCGAGGAAGAGGCATTGGAGATCGCAAACGGCACCGAGTACGGCCTTACGAACTACGTACAGAGCTCTGATCCCGAGAAGCGGAACCGCTTCGCGCGGCGCCTCCGCTCCGGCATGGTCGAGATGAACTACAAGTCCCGTGGGGCTGGTGCTCCGTTCGGTGGCGTAGGTCTGTCGGGCCGCGCGCGTGAAGGCGGGGTCTGGGGCATCGAAGAGTACCTTGAGGTGAAATCGGTGTCCGACTGGGCCGCCGAGTAAGATGTCCCTGAGGAAGGAGATCCTTGCCGATTTCCTTCGGCGCATCTGGTCAGAGGGTGAAGCTTCGGCTGTTGGCGCGTTCGTTGCCGACAGCTACACCATTCATAACGATCCCGGCGACCCGTGGCATGGTCGGACGCTGGACCAGGACGGGTTTCGGGATCGCCTGATCCAATCGCGCGCGGCGGCGCCCGATCAGGTGTTTACTGTCATCGATATGATCGAGGAAGGCGACCGGATCGCTGTGACGTGGAGTTGGACCGGGACACATATGGGTGACCTCCCGGGTGTTCCCGCCACGGGGCGGAAGATCAAGATGACGGGGGCCACAGTCTATGGGTTCAATGGTGAGAACCGGCTGACGGGCCACTGGCAGATCGCCGACCGGCTTGGCGTCTATCAACAGCTGACCGCACCTCAATAATTCTCAAGTTCATTTTTGCACAAAAACAGCGCGCGGAGGCGTGTTTTCTCATTTCACGCACTTGTTATCTCTCTGGGCAACGATCCCATGGAGGACATGCAAATGCTGAAACAGATCAAAGGCCTGCACCACGTCACATCGCTGGCGTCGGGTGCAGCTGAAAACAACGCCTTCTTCACCGACGTCCTTGGGCTGCGTCGCGTGAAGAAAACTGTGAACTTCGACGCTCCGGACGTCTACCACCTCTACTACGGGGACGAGCTGGGCACGCCCGGCTCCGTCATGACCTACTTCCCCTTTCCGCACGCCGCACGCGGGCGGCCGGGCGCGGGCGAGGTCAGCACCACCGCCTTCTCCGTTCCAAAGGGAACACTGCCTGCTTGGACCAAGCGCCTTGGCGAGAAAGGCGTAGAGAACCTGCAATCCGGCACGCGCTTTGGCGATAACGTCCTGGCCTTTGACGGACCGGACGGCGATGGGTTTGCACTTGTTGAAACCGACGACGATCGAGCGCCCTGGACCGGGAACGGTGTGTCCGAAGACATGGCCATTCGCGGGTTCCACTCGGCCGCCATGCGGTTGAAGGATGGCGGCGCGTCTGCCGAGCTTCTGAAGTACATGGGATATGAAGAGGTCGACCGCGATGGTGACGTGACCCGCTTTGCCGTATCAGAGGGAAATGGTGCCGATGTTATCGACATCGAAACCGTACCGGGCGCCCCTTGGGCGGGACAGGGTGCAGGCTCGGTCCACCACATCGCCTTTGCCGTTGAGAACCGGGCCCGGCAGCTGGAGGTCCGCGAGGCCCTGCTCGACACCGGATATCAGGTCACGCCAGTGATTGACCGGGACTATTTCTGGGCGATCTACTTCCGCACCCCAGGCGGTGTCCTTTTCGAAGTGGCGACCAACGAACCCGGCTTCGACAGGGATGAGGACACCGCGCATCTGGGCGAGGCTTTGAAGCTTCCATCGCAGCACACGCATCTGCGCGAGCGTCTGGAACGGACGCTGGAACCGATCGGAGCATAACATGAGCTATATCGCAAAACGGACAGAGGGGCGGGACGGCGCCCCTCTCTTCCTGACATTCCACGGGACCGGCGGGTCGGAGACACAGTTCCACGGGCTCGCCGAACAACTCATGCCGGGCGCGCATGTCGTATCGCCACGCGGGGACGTGTCGGAGATGG
>CAWUIX010000235.1:0-4863 GCA_963922395.1 uncultured Rhodobacterales bacterium
GATGACGATGGGCGAAAAGATATAGTCGATCCCATCCTCAAAGCTTTTGCGGAACCGCGATTGCGCGATCTGGACTGCCTGGTTTGCGTAGGTTTCTGCTGGGTTTGACAGGACGAACCCGATCAGGAAGGCGGGGCGCGACCAGTCGAAACGGCGCATCAGAATACCGAGAAGGCCGATCCCGAAGAGGGCCACCAGATCCATCAAGTTCTGGCCCGACTGAAACGCAGCAAACGAGATGATCATGAAGAGGAAAGGAGCCAAGAGGCTGAACGGAATGGTCGTTAGCCTGGCTATGCCGCCGGACGCGCCGATGCAGATCAGGGTGCCCACAACGTTGGCCATCGCGAGAAGCCAAACGATCGCATAGGTGATGTCGAGATTGTTCTTCAGCATCGAGGGCCCAACCTCGATGTTTCCGGAACCGAGGAGAGCAATCGCGCCAATAAAGATCGCCATAGATCCAGAGCCGGGGATACCAAAGAGCAGCGTTGGCACGAGACCACCGCCTTCCTTGGCATTGTTTGAACTTTCCGGTCCGATGACGCCACGGATCTCACCGGAACCAAATTTCGATTTGTCCGGCGTCGTTTGAACTGTGTGGCCGTAGGCAATCCAGTCGACGACCGAGCCGCCAAGGCCCGGAATGACGCCGACGACGACACCGATGATCGAGCAGCGCGCGCTGAGCCAGATGTTCGAGAACCAGTCTCGGACGCCTGACAGCCATCCGCCGCCAAGCACAGAGCGTTCAGCGATTGCCCGGTCTTGTCTGAGAAGGGCGACAATTTCGGGAATGGCGAAGATACCGAGTCCGACGATGACCAGCTTCAGGCCATCGACAAGATAAGGCATGTCATAGGTCGCCATGCGAAGTTCACCGGCGCTGTCTCCTTCGCCGATCGTTCCGATCATCATGCCGAGACCGGCGGCGACGATGCCTTTTATCGCTACGCGACCGGCCAGGATGCCGACCATGGACAAGCCAAAGATGGTGATCATCAGAAGTTCGGGCGTACGGAACTCCAGGACAATTGGCCGGGCCACCAAGATAAACACCGTGAGGAACGCCGCACCGACAATCCCGCCGAAGAGTGAAGACGCGAAAGCAGCAGACAGCGCGCGCGCCGCCTGCCCCTTTTTGGCCAGGGGGAAGCCATCGAGAACTGTGGCCTGCGATGCCGACGAACCGGGAATGCCCATGAGGACCGAAGCGAACGTGTCCGATGTCGGAACCACCGCGACCATGCCGATCATGAGGGCGAGACCCAAAGCCGGGTCCATTCCGAACATGAAGGGAAGGAGAAGCGAAAGCCCGGCAATGCCGCCCAGGCCAGGAAAGACACCAATGCAGAGGCCCATGACGACCCCGAGGATAAGGTATCCCAAGACCAGAGGCTGAAAGATGAGACCGGCTGCATCGCCAAGCGCTGGCAGGGCAACGGACAGGATATCCATGGCTTTGGCTTTCGCTGAATAATGGCGTTGCCCCGCCGGTTCGTTTCGGCGGGGCAGATTGTTTTCGGATTAGTTGAGGGAAACGCCGTAGCGGTCCTTGAGCCAACCAACCACGAAGGCTTTTGCTGCCTCCGGAACCTGTGTTGCGCTGGAGAGCGCGCCGGTTGCTTCGTCACCCGTCATTTGCGGATACACGCCAAGGCGCCCGCTGGAGATCTCGGCAAAGTCGCCCCGCGCTTTGATCGCTTCGAACGCTTGTGTGTAGGTCACCATAGCGTCTTTGGACGCGCCGGCGGGTAGGAAGACCATCTTTTGGGCTGGGAAACCCGCGACGAAGAAGGCCTTCCAGGCATCCCACTGCTCGCCGCTTGTTTCGCAGCCTGCGGTTGCCTCACACACTTCTTTGAACGTGGGCATGTCCGGGAAGGTAGGATCGCGGACGATGTTACCGTCTGCGTCGAGTGCGCCCCAGCTCATCATTGGAACCGCTGTTCCGTCCTCGACCAGCGGTGTCACGCCTTTGAGGTAGGACGACGACGTCTGATAATCGATATTGGCTTCGCCGCGTTCGAACATCAGGCGGCCATCGCCGCGGCCCTTGATCCCAAAGACAGGCTCGACGCTCAGCCCGAGCATCTCCCAGGCAAGCAGCGGTACAAGGTCGAGGCGTGTTGCGCCCTGGCTGCCATAAATGAAGTCTGTGCCTTGCAGCGCGCTTGCGTCGAGGCCGTCCATTTGACCTGCGAGGTCGGGGGGCAGGTAAGCGACACCGCCGGTGCCGGATGCAAGAACGACATTCCAATCGTTGTACTCATAGCGCACCCGCGGATCGCCCAGAAGGTACGGGAACTGTGTGGAACCAGAGGAGCCGAAGATCAGGGTGCCGTCTTCATACTCTTGTTCCTGGAACCAATTCGCACCTTTGGTCGAGCCTGCGCCTGGCATGAACTTAACGACAACTGTCGGATTGCCCGGAAGCGCTTCGCTCAAAAGCGGGGCGTAAAAGTTCGCCCATTTGGCGGATCCACCTGTTTCGGAGAACGGGATCACCCATTCAACGGTCTTGCCCTCAAGGTCGATGCCATGACCGCCAGCAAGGCTGTCGGTTGCAAAAGTCGCTGCGGCTGCGGCCACAAGACCCATCGCCACGCGGCGCGTGGTTTTCATGAAGCTCATATTTTCCTCCCATTGGCCGGGCGCCTGCGCGCCCGGGAAAAGCCTAGAACCGGGATTCGTCCCGGTTTGACGTCGTGATCTTTCGGGGCGAAGCTTGCACGAAGCCTTCATCGGCAGAGAAAACCAAAGAATGCGCATTGCCCTTGTCGAAGATAACCAGAGCCTCCGGAAGGGGATCACTTATCGCTTGCAGGACGATGGGCATACCGTTGACGCCCTTGAGGACGGTGATGATGCGGATCTGTTTTTGAAACAAGAGGCCTGTGACCTGGTGATCCTAGACATCAATTTGCCGGGCCAAAGTGGTCTAGACGTATTGGCTGGACTTCGTCGCAGGGGTGATCCAACCCCGGTGATATTGCTGACGGCACGTTCGGGGACTGAGGACCGTGTGGCTGGTCTGGACGCCGGTGCCGATGACTATCTGGTAAAACCCTTTGCGATGGACGAACTCGCGGCCCGCGTCCGAGCCCTGTCTCGGCGCCGACAGACTGCGCCGCGCAGATCGAAACAGTTGGGAGAGCTGGAGTTGGACCTTGAGCAGCTCCAGCTGCGGTCGGGTTCGGACATCTTGGACGTGCCGCGTCGTGAATTGTCGGTTCTCGTTGCTCTGGTGGAGGCTGATGGGGCGCCTGTTTCAAAGGCGCGCCTATTGGACCAGGTGTATGGCGTCGGCAGTGAGACGGATGACAAAGTTATTGAGGTCTATATCTCTCGTCTGCGAAAGCGCCTCGCGCCGCATCGGATCACGATCCGCGTGGACCGTGGAATAGGGTACGCGCTTTTGGTTGAAACGTCTTGACCCAGAATGCGTCACTCAGAACGCGGCTGACCGCGATTATCCTGCTCCCGCTTCTGGCGCTTGCACTGATTGCAGGCTTTTGGCAGCTCAAGAACGCTCAGAATACGGCGCGCGAGATCTTTGATCGTGCGCTTCTGTCCAGCGCTTTGGCCGTCGTGAACGACGTTGGCCTTTCGGATGGTGATGCGCTGTCGCCCACGACTCTGGACCTCTTGTCAGATACGTCCGGCGGCCAGGTCTTTTATCACGTCTATGCACCCGACGGGGTTATCGTTGCTGGATACGCCACACCCCCTGTTGGCTTGCCCGGTCGTCTAGATGATACGAGCGGACCAGCTTAT
Organism: uncultured Rhodobacterales bacterium; assembly: GCA_963922395.1. Lineage (GTDB taxonomy): Bacteria > Pseudomonadota > Alphaproteobacteria > Rhodobacterales > Rhodobacteraceae > Ovoidimarina. Next base: position 3,778 of record CAWUIX010000235.1, read on the forward strand.
TTCGATGCCATCTATCAGGGGCGCGATGTGCGCGTCGTCCGTCTCCACACGCGAATGCAGATCGACGGATTCTCGGGGATCTTCACGACGACCGTTTGGCAGGACCGTTCGGTCCGCACCGCCTTCATCCGCGACCTCGTGATGCGATCTGTGATCACGATCTCCGGACTTGTGGCATCTCTGGCCTTGACTGTGTGGTTCGGTGTTCGTTTTGGATTGCGTCCTCTCGCAGATCTGGAAGATGCGATCGGGCAACGATCGAGCGATGAGCTGACACCGATCAAACGCGCTGTTCCGAGTGAAGTTTCGGGTATTGTCGATACGCTTAACCGGCTTTTTGCCCAGGTTTCTCGGAGTATGACGGCGCAGGCAGAGTTCATCTCGAACGCCGCGCACCAGCTCCGAAATCCGATATCCGGTGTTCTTTCTTTGGCTGAGGCTGTCCATGCCGCACCGGATCCGGAGGAAGCGCATCGCAGAAGCGCTGACTTACTTGCTGCCGCACGCGAGACTGCTGATCTCAGTCAGAAGCTCTTGCTCCTTGAACGCGCCAAGGCCATCAGCCCAAGCTCGGCGCATGAAGACACTGATATAGACGCTTTGCTTGCAGGGACGATTGAAGAAATTCGGGCGACTGCCCCCCGCCAAGTTCAGATAGACATCGATGCTTCCCAAAGGCTTGGCGAAGTTCGATGCGATCCGACGATGATAAAGGAAGCTATTCGAAACCTTGTTGACAATGCCCTGCAGCACGGTGGTCCCGGTTTGGACATGATCCAATGCACTGGGTCACGCAGCGGCGGCAAAGTTTCAATCACGGTGGTCGATAACGGGATGGGAGTGCAGGCAAAGGATCTTGAACGGGCGCGTGAGCGGTTTCAACAGGTGTCCGCCACGTCTCGGAGTGGATTGGGGCTCTCGATCGTTGATGCAATTGCTGCTGGACATGGGGGATCGCTGAAATTGGAGCGAGGCGAACCGGGCCTGATTGCACGGATCTCATTTCCGGTTTTTTACTGACATCAAGCTTGCATGCAATTCTATGTGATGCCCGCTGCCCAAGATAAACTAGGGCTGTGGCGCGGC
>CAWUIX010000236.1:0-4850 GCA_963922395.1 uncultured Rhodobacterales bacterium
CCCCGACGACGGACAAGCTGATGTCATAGCCGCGGGGCAGATAGGACTCTGATGCGCCCGCGATAAAGTCGGCAAAGACCGGGTTCACCATCTCGTGCCGGACGGAGATGGGAATCACATGCCCAATGGTCATCGACCGGCCTGTTGCCAGACTCTTGGCGCGGGTGTTCGGGCGATAGTTATGCCGTTCCGCCGCCGCGAGAACGCGCGCGCGGGTCTCCTCCGCCACTTCCGGGTACCCGTTCAAGGCCCGGCTTACGGTCGTCTGCGACAGGCCGAGCGTGTCGGCCAACTCCCTGAGATTCATCGCTTTCCGTCTTCAAAGCGCTTTGAATTTTGAAATAACTTACCGGGACACTTCGCTCGCGTCAAAGCGAAGTTTTTCGTTTGTATTCAAACAAGGGCGAGAAAAAGACATGTTTTTCATGGGTTTTGGGGAATTGATGTTTGACACTGCCTGCCAATTGAGCGATTTTCACATCATCCAAAGCGCTTTGATAAACGATCCAAACTTAAGATCGCGGCGCGGGATTATGCTTGGGAGGTAAACATGCATAAGAAACTGTGTTCCAGCGCCGCTGCGCTGGCTTTGCTGGCCGGTGTTGCTCAGGCGGGTGGACACCTGATGGTCGCGCCCGGCGACGGCGATTTCAACTGGGACAGCTATGAGTCCTTTGCGGCTGCGAACGATTACAGCGGTCAGCAGCTGACAATCTTTGGCCCATGGTTGGGGCCGGACGCGGAATCGCTGGAGAACGTTCTGAATTACTTCCGCGAAGCCACGGGGGCCGACGTCCGCTACACAGGCTCCGACAGCTTCGAACAGCAGATCATGGTCGATGCGCAGGCGGGTTCGGCACCGAATATTGCAGTGTTCCCGCAGCCCGGCCTGGCCTCTGACATGGCCGGCCAAGGCTTTTTGACGCCGCTGAAAGACGGCGCCGGCGCCTGGATGGCAGAAAACTACGCCGCCGGGCAAAGCTGGGTCGATCTCGGGACCTATGCAGGTGAGGACGGAAACGAAGCGTTCTATGCCTTCCCCTATAAGGCCGACGTCAAATCGCTGGTCTGGTACATCCCCGAGAATTTCGAAGATTTCGACTACGAAGTGCCGGAGACGATGGAAGAGTTCGTCGCGCTGATGGACCAGATGGTCGCCGACGGCGAGACACCGCTCTGCGTTGGTCTTGGTTCCGGCGGGGCCACGGGTTGGCCCGCGACCGATTGGGTTGAAGATCTGATGCTTCGGATGCACCCGCCAGAAGTCTATGACATGTGGGTCACGAACGAGATGCCGTTCACCGATGCCAAAGTCATCGAGGTGCTGGAACAGTATCAGGCGCTGACGGGCAACGACGACTACGTTGCCGGTAACGCTTCCGACACCGCCGCCGTCGACTTCCGCGACAGCCCGAAAGGCCTCTTCGACAGCCCGCCTCAGTGCATGATGCACCGGCAGGCCTCGTTCATTCCGGCCTTCTTCCCGGAAGACACGCTGGTTGGTGAGGACGTCGACTTCTTCTACTTCCCGGCCTTCTCCGAAAAGGATCTGGGCACACCGGTTCTTGGCGCGGGCACCTTGTTTGCGATCACCAATGAGAACGACGTTGCTCATGGCTTCATCGACTTCCTGCAGACGCCCATCGCCCATGAGCTTTGGATGAGCCAGGAAGGTGGCGGGTTCCTGACACCGCTGAAGACCGTGAACCCGGACGTCTACGTAACGGATGTGCGCGCGGCGCTGGGTGAGATCCTGACGAATGCCACGACGTTCCGCTTTGACGGATCTGACGTGATGCCGGGCGGTGTTGGCGCAGGCTCGTTCTGGACGGGCATGGTCGACTTCTCGTCAGGCTCTAAGGACGCGGCAACCGTGACCCAAGAGATCCAGGACAGCTGGGACTCGCTGAAGTAATCGGTCCTGAAGGGATAGGGAGGTCCGGCGCCTGAGTCGGGCCTCTCCAACACAAAATCCACGGCGCTTGCCAGGGGAGGGGACGCCATGAATCCGGCATTACAGGGCCTTCTGACCATTGTGATCGGGGTCGGCGGCTGCATCGGGTACTTCTACTTCTCGAACCAGTTTCTCGACAAAGTCCTATTCCCCGCCAAGGGGCCGAATGCAGGCCGGAACATCAACCGCGCCAACATGATCCGGCCCTGGCTGTTTCTGTTTCCGGCAATCTTCGCCCTGGGCCTTTACCTCGCCTACCCGGTGGTGGAGACGCTGCGCCTGTCGGTGACTGACCGTTCGCAGGACGGCGCCTTTGTGGGCCTGGCGAACTATTCCCAGATGTTCAGTGAGCCGAAGTTCTGGGAAGCCATGCGCAACAACATGCTGTGGCTGATCATCGTGCCGGCCTTTTCGACAGCATTCGGCCTTCTGGCCGCACAGCTGACCGATCGAATTTCCTGGGGCAACATCGCGAAATCGCTGATCTTTATGCCAATGGCGATCTCCTTCGTGGGGGCCGCCGTGATCTGGAAGTTGGTTTACGACACGCGCCCCGCGGGCGAGGATCAGATCGGCATTCTGAACGCCATTCTGGTGGCGCTCGGCAATGAGCCGCAGACCTTCCTGACCATTCCGTTCTGGAACAACTTCTTCCTGATGATCGTGCTGATCTGGATCCAGACGGGTTTTGCGATGGTGATCCTTTCGGCGGCCTTGCGCGGCATCCCGGAGGAAACGGTGGAAGCGGCAATCATCGATGGCGCGAATCCGTTCCAGATCTTCTTCAAGATCAAGGTTCCGCAGATCATGGGGACCATCGTCGTGGTCTGGACCACGATCACCATCGTCGTTCTGAAGGTCTTTGACATCGTGTTCGCGATGACCAACGGCCAGTGGGAGACACAGGTCCTCGCCAACTACATGTATGACAAGCTCTTCCGCGCCAACGATTGGGGCGTGGGGTCGGCATCCGCCATGATCATCATGCTGCTGGTGACGCCGATCCTTGTCTGGAACGTCTACAATGCCCGGAAGGAGATGCGCTGATGGATGGCATCGCTGGCAAAAAGTCCGGTCTGACCTGGGCAGTTCATATCTCGGTTGTCGTTCTTGTTCTTCTCTGGCTCTTCCCGACCCTGGGCCTTTTGATCTCGTCTTTCCGGACGGCGGATCAGATCGCGGCCTCTGGCTGGTGGGCTTCACTCTTCCCCGCAGAGCAGACGGTGCAGTACCGGACGGGCGCGCCTGAGACGCAATCCCAGGAAGGCTCTCTCTATGTGATTGAGGGCAACCTCTTCGACGAGGCGGGGGAAGACCGCGCCGACATCTCGGCCTGGGGTACAAGTGCACGTGACGTGTCTGCGTTCACGCCGGGTGAAACGACGGACATGGACGAAGATGGACGCCTGACGCTTCAGTCCGACGGCACTTACCGCCTTGAGAACGATCAGGAATTTGAAGGCCGCCGGGGTGAACGCGTCTTCGTTACCAAACAGACGCCGCCCGAATTCACACTCGACAACTATCGGAATGTCCTTGGCCCGGACAATCGGGAAGGGATGCTGAAGGCGTTCTTCAACACCCTGACCGTCACGATCCCCGCGACGATCATTCCGATCCTGGTCGCCGCCTTCGCGGCCTATGCGCTGGCCTGGATGGATTTCCCGGGGCGCGCGCTCCTGATCGCAGCCGTCGTGGGGCTTCTCGTCGTACCCCTCCAACTCGCGCTGATCCCGCTTCTGAAGCTTCACAATGAGGTGGGGATCGGAAAGGGCTATCTCGGGGTCTGGCTGGCCCACACCGGGTTCGGCCTGCCGCTCGCGATCTATCTCTTACGAAACTACATGGTCGGCCTGCCGCGCGATATCATCGAAAACGCGAAGGTCGACGGCGCAACGGATTTCCAGATCTTCGTGAAGATCATCCTGCCGCTTTCGTTCCCCGCACTCGTCTCGTTCGCGATCTTCCAGTTCCTCTGGACCTGGAATGACCTGCTCGTCGCGCTCGTCTTCCTGATCGATGCGACAGGGGAGACGACGGTCATGACAAAACAGATCGTCGAACTTCTGGGCACCAGGGGCGGCAACTGGGAAATCCTTGCGACTTCCGCCTTTGTCTCCATCGCCGTGCCCTTGATCGTGTTCTTCGCGATGCAGCGATACCTGGTGCGCGGCCTGCTTGCAGGATCAGTGAAATGAGTTTTGCCGAACCCATTGCGGAAACCCCGGCCGTCCTGGCCCCCGACCCCGATTGGTGGCGGGGGGCGGTGATCTATCAGATCTACCCCCGTAGCTTTCAGGATTCGAACGGCGATGGGGTGGGCGACCTCTCCGGGATCATCCACCGGCTGCCCCATGTGGCTGACCTTGGGGTCGACGCGATCTGGATCTCGCCGTTCTTTCCCTCGCCGATGCTCGATTTCGGCTACGACGTCTCAGAATACCGGGACGTGGATCCGATGTTCGGCACGCTGGGCGACTTCGACGCGCTGGTGAACCGCGCGCATGAGCTTGGTCTGCGGGTTCTGATCGATCTGGTCCTCAGCCACACATCGGACAGTCACCGCTGGTTCGCCGAAAGCCGGTCGTCCCGCGATAACCCGCGCGCCGACTGGTATGTCTGGGCTGACGCGAAGCCAGATGGCACGCCGCCCAATAACTGGCTGTCGATTTTCGGTGGTCCGGCCTGGCAGTGGGACGGCGAGCGGATGCAGTACTACCTGCACAACTTCCTGGCCGAACAGCCCGACCTGAACCTACACAACATGGATGTGCAGGACGAATTGCTGGATGTTGCGCGGTTCTGGCTGGATCGGGGCGTGGACGGGTTCCGGCTCGACACGGTGAATTTCTATTTCCATGACTTGAAACTGCGGAACAACCCGCCGTTGGCCCCG
>CAWUIX010000237.1:0-4840 GCA_963922395.1 uncultured Rhodobacterales bacterium
CCCAGAAACGCGACCATCGCCATGGCTTTCCTCCCTTTCGGATTTCGCTATTCTGCACCCTAACTAACCGACCCGAACGCCCCGTCAACTCGAGCAGGTCAAGGTGGCACGTCTCTTTCGCTGGCTTCTGAGGTTCGTAACCGTCCTCTTACTCATTGGGCTGAGCAGCGCGCTCTTGCTCTATTGGTTTGCCTCGCGCTCTATCCCCGATTACACGGCGACCCATCAGGTCTGGGGCCTGGACGCTCCGGCAGAGATTGTGCGCGACAATGCGAACGTGCCTCATATCTTTGCCGGATCAGACCAGGATGCCTTTTACGCCCTCGGTTTCGCCCATGCGCAGGATCGGCTCTGGCAGATGATCACACTGCGCCGGACGGTTCAGGGCCGGTTGAGCGAGATCTTCGGGGCACGCACGTTCCGGTTTGACGATCTGATGCGGCGGCTGGACCTTTACCCGCTGGCAGTCCGCTCCGTCGCCGCGCAGGATGACTACACCACCGAAGCGCTCCGGGCTTATGCGGAAGGCGTGAATGCCTGGCTTCAGCAAGTCAACGAAGGCGCGCGGGGGCGTGGGGCACCGGAATTCTGGATCTTCCCGCCGGAGATCGCGCCCTGGCAGCCGGCGGATTCGATTGCGATCACCAAGCTTATGGCGCTGCGGTTGTCCGATGCAGCGGCAACAGAGGTTTTGCGGGCCAGGGTTTCGCTTCTTCTTGACGCCGACCGGTTGTCAGACATTCTGCCCGACGCGCCGGGCACGGGGGTCGCGGCCTTGCCAGACTATGCGTCTCTGTTGCCGGGTACCACACGGCTTGCCTCGGTCGCTCCTCCTGAGGTTCGGCATGATCCGCTGTCGCCCATCCTGCCAGTTGGGTTCGCGGGCGCCTCAAATGCATGGGCGGCCAACCAGGACCGGTCTGCCAGTGGGGGGACGCTTCTGGCGAATGATCCGCATCTGGGCTTCGATGCGCCGGGGATCTGGTATCTCGCCCGTCTTGAACTCGCCTCGGGCGGTGTGATCGGCGCCACTATCCCTGGAATTCCGGCTGTCCTTGTGGGCCGCAACAATGAGATTGCCTGGGGGCTCACGACGACGAATGTCGACGATCAGGATGTGGTCATTGAACGGCTCAACCCGGACAACCCCGAGGAGGTGCAAACACCAGACGGCTGGACCCCGCTCCGATCGCGCAGCTCGATCATCTCGGTTGAGGGGCAGGAGCCGCAAACCATCACGTTGCGCTGGTCGGACAATGGCCCGATCCTGCCGGGCCATCACTGGAACCTGGGGAGCATTACACCCGAGGGCCACGTGGCGGCGCTGAACTGGACTGCGCTTTCGGGTCGGAACAGCTCGATCACGGCGGCGATGGGGATCATGCGCGCTGCAACGGTGGAGGAGGCACTGGCCGCTGGCGAAGCCCATGTTGCGCCTGCGCAGAATCTGACGGTCGTCGGGCAGTCGCGGATCGCCATGAAGGTTGTGGGCGCCCTGCCCCGTCGGTCCGTCCGTCACCAGAGCCGGGGGCGTCTGCCGACGCCAGGCTGGCGGTCCGAGAATCAATGGCAGGGCGTGTTTTCCTATGCCGCGAACCCTGAGTTCATCGACCCGGAAGGTGGCATTCTGGGAAACACCAATAACAAGATCATCGACCGCCCCTTCCCGTTCCATATCACGTTCGACTGGGGCGACACGCAGCGTGTGGAACGGTGGCGCCGCCTGATGCAAAACCGTGAGGTCCACACGCGCGACAGCTTCATCGAAGCGCAGCTCGACACTGTTTCGTTTTCGGCCCGTGCGCTCCTTCCCCTTGTGGGACGCGATCTGTTTTTCACAGGTGACCCTGCCCCGGATGGGACGCCTGAACGCCTGCGCCAGGATGCGCTGACGCTCTTGGCGAACTGGAATGGCGAGATGAATGAGCATCTGCCAGAACCCCTGATTTATGCGGCCTGGATGCGAGCGCTTCAGGACCGGTTGATCCGGGACGAACTGGGCGGCACGCTCGCCGCTGAGTTCAGCCACGTTGAGCCGCTCTTTATCGAACGTGTCTTTCGTGACGTGAACGGAGCCGCCGTCTGGTGCGATATTTTGCGGTCGAGCGAAGAGGAAACTTGCGGCGAGATCGCCCGGCAGTCTTTGGATGATGCGCTGATCTGGATCAGTGAGACCTATGGATCCGACCTCGCCTCGCTCCGATGGGGGGACGCGCATGAAGCCGTCCACGAGCATCCCGTCCTGGGGACGGCCGCCGGCCTCGACTGGATCGTGAACATCCGACAGTCGACGTCAGGCGGGGATAACACGCTGATGCGAGGTCTGACGGCGGGATCGGGCGACGCCCCGTTCCAGAATGTGCACGGTGCCGGATATCGCGGGGTGTACGATCTGGCGGACCCGGACAGTTCGGTCTTCATCATCGCAACCGGCCAATCGGGTCACCCGCTGTCACGACATTACGATGATCTGGGAGAGCTCTGGCGGCGGGGAGAGTACATCCCGATGTCCCTCGACGAAAACCTGGCCCGTGCCGCTGCCGTCGGCGTGACCCGCTTGATGCCGCATAGTGGCAACATTTCCCAGTGAATGCTGGGAGATAGCCTACTCGGATCCGCGCTGTCAGGCTAAAGAGGATAAAACACAAAAGGAGCATGGTCAGATGCTTCGGTTCACTCTCTTCATTCTTGCGCTGGTCTTTCTAACCGGGTGTGGCGGTCGGTTTGCCACCACCTATGACACCGCGATGTCGCCGACTGTCACTCGCGCATGGACGGTTGTGGATGTACAAGTCGATGTGCCCGCGGCGCTCACCGTCAGCGATGCCAATGTCATGGCTCCGCGTGCGGACATTGTGTGGCATGGCGATCCCGAAGGGGACCGCAAAGCGCAGGTTGCGGCGGTGGTCACAGAAGGCATTCGTCAGGGATCTGCCACTCTGGAGGGACCACAGCGCGTCATTCTAGGTGCGACACTGCAGGAGTTTCACGCGGTCACACCTCGAGCGGTCAACAGCGCCCCAAGTGCGGTTCACAATATCTCCTATACATTGCAGGCGTTCGATGCGGCGACCGCAGTTCCGATTTCGCCTGCCGTACTGATTCAGGCCGATCTGGAGGCGCTTACCCGTGCGGGAGCGATCGTTGCGGCACAGGAGGGTCGTACTCAAAAGGCTCGGATCACCTCGCATTTGGCTCGGGTTACTGAAGGATGGCTGGGGATCGGTCCGGATCAGCGTCGCCGCTTTACGTCGCTTGGCCGATAACGTCGCGCCAGCGTTTCTTTTGCCGCGCAGTCCATGACACCGTGACTTTCCAGCCGGTGTCTTCCTCTTGTTCCTCGACAACAATGCCTTGATCGAAGAGCCAGGCTCGGGCGCGACCGTCCTGGAACGGAATTGAGAGCGTCTCTCTCGTACGGTCCGCATCCAGTGCGGCGTTAACCGCGTTGAGAAACTCCTTCATCCCCTCGCCTGTTAGGGCTGAGAGCGTCAGGACTCCGTCGGTACGCGTTGCGATTGTATGCAAAGTTGCGTGTCGTTCGGCATCGACCTGATCGATCTTGTTCCAGACCTCCAGCGTTGGCGTGGACTCGTCCACACCCAGGTCGGCTAGGATGTTCTTTACGTCTTCGGCCTGCTCGTCCGTTTCGCCGTGCGAGATGTCCCGGATGTGGCAGATGAGATCGGCGGCGAGCACTTCCTCGAGCGTGGCCCGGAACGCGGCAACCAACTGCGTAGGCAGATCGGAGATGAAGCCCACAGTGTCGGAGAGGATGACTTCCAGACCAGAGGGAAGGTTCACAGCGCGCATGGTGGGGTCGAGCGTGGCAAAGAGCATGTCCTTCGCCATTACCTCGGCGCCTGTGAGGCGGTTAAAGAGCGTGGATTTCCCGGCATTCGTGTAACCGACCAGGGCGACAACGGGGTATGGCACCTTCGCACGGGACGCACGGTGTAAGGACCGTGTCTTGACCACCTTCGCCAGTTGCCGTCGCAGCCTGGTGATGGCCTCATCAATCGCGCGGCGGTCTGCCTCGATCTGGGTTTCGCCGGGACCACCGACGAAGCCTAATCCGCCACGCTGACGTTCGAGGTGCGTCCAGGCGCGGACAAGGCGTGTACGCTGATAGCTAAGAGCCGCCAGTTCAACCTGGAGTACACCTTCGCGGGTGCGGGCACGGTCCGCGAAGATTTCAAGGATCAGGCCTGTGCGGTCGAGCAGTTTCAACTCCCAGGCCTTTTCGAGATTTCGTTGCTGAACCGGGGTGACCGGACCATCGATCAGGACGAGCCCGATATCTTCGGCCTTGAAGACTTGCTTGATCTCGTCGATCTTGCCCGACCCAAAGAGCATGCCCGGCTGCGCCTTCGGCAAGCGAACGATATCCGCTCCGACCACGGTTAAGTCAGGAAGCGCCGCCGCAAGAGACACGGCCTCGTCCAGCGCAGCGCCCGGGTCTCGCCGCCCAGGCGCTGACTGGATATCGGGGTGAAGCACGTAGGCGCGCATCGCGCCTGCCGATCCTTCGTCGAACTGAGTTATTCCTCGCCCTCGTAAAGATTGATGGGCTGAGAAGGCATAATCGTCGAAATCGCGTGCTTATATACAAGCTGCGACTGCCCGTCGCGGCGCAGCAGCACACAGAAATTATCAAACCAGGTGATGACGCCCTGAAGCTTCACACCGTTGATCAGAAAAATGGTTACCGGAACCTTCGTTTTACGAACATGGTTCAGGAATGCGTCTTGTAGGTTCTGTCTGTCAGAAGCCATTAGTTTAAAAGCCTTTGTTCTTGCGACTGTCCCATTTCAAAGGGCGTCGCGCGCCACTATGGTGC
>CAWUIX010000238.1:0-4815 GCA_963922395.1 uncultured Rhodobacterales bacterium
GGGTCCACCGCTATGCATGGCGGTATTCCTGACACGGTGCGAAACCTCACCGTGAAGTTTCGTTACAATGACATCTCGAGCGTTCAGGATCTTCTTGACCAGTACCCCGGCAGGATCGCCGGCTTCATTCTCGAACCGGCAAAATACGAAGGGCCAAAAGATAAATTTCTGCACGAGGTAAAGTCGCTGGCGCACAACGCAGGCGCACTCTTCATCCTCGATGAGATGATAACCGGGTTTCGGATCCATAGGTTCGCTGCACAACAGAAGTACGATATCCAGGCCGACCTTTCGACCTGGGGCAAGGCGCTCGGAAACGGCTTCTCCGTCTCGGCTCTGACAGGCAAGCGAGAGTACATGCAGCTTGGCGATCTGACCCAGACAAAGCGGCCAAGGGTATTCCTTCTGTCGACTACTCATGGCGGTGAGACTCACGCCCTCGCCGCTATGATGGCAGTCGTTGACACCTATGTGAATGAGCCGGTGGTTCAGGAACTCGCGCGGCTGGGGACGCGGTTGATGAACGGCGTCTCAGACGCGGCGAAGACCCGAGGCGTTGACAGCTTTGTATCGGTCGACGGGATGCCATCGAACGCCGTTTACCAAACGCGGGGTCCCGATGGTCGGCCGTCACAGGCCTATAGGTCGCTTCTGCTTCAGGAGCTCGCAATACGGGGTATCCTAGCTCCGTCTCTGGTGGTCTCTTACGCCCATACGGATGATGACATCGACCGGACCGTCGAGGCATTCAGCGAAGCGTTCGGTATCTATGCCCACGCGCTTGAGCATGGCGTCGAGAGCCACCTGATCGGGCGTCCGTCGATCCCGGTGTATCGCACGTGGAACCCATCGCCCGCCGAAGCAGTACACGCGCCTACAAACGGTCTACAGCCTGATTGACTGAAACTGAGCCGGCAAATAACCGTTGCACATGCGCTTCGCGGAATCAGAATTGCAGGGTGCTTGGATCATCGAACTCGAACCGTTCGAAGATGATCGTGGGTCCTTTGCCCGGTTCTTTTGCGAGAACGAGTTCAGAGCGCACGGGCTCGAGACACGTTTCGTCCAGCATTCCGTTTCCCGAAACAACAGGGCGGGAACCCTCCGAGGGATGCATTTTCAGGCCTCGCCGCGTGAAGAGACAAAGCTCGTGACATGTATCAGGGGCGCTGTCCACGACGTGATCATCGATCTCAGACCCGGCTCACCAACGTTTCACCGCTGGATCAGCGTGGAACTTACCGATCAGAACCGGCTACAACTCTATATTCCCAAAGGTTTCGCCCACGGATTTCAGACCCTCGTCGACGACAGCGAGGTCATGTACCTGATTTCAGAGTTCTATGATCCTCGCGCCTCTGACGGTGTGAGCTATGACGATCCCGCTTTCGAAATACCGTGGCCCCTGCCTATCAGCGCGATTTCGGACAAGGACAAACGGTGGCCAAAGGTCAGTTAGCAGCGGTCTCCACCAACAGCCCGTGCAACTTCAACATATCGGCGGTGTCGGCCACCAAAGAGAAGTCGATCCCGGCCCGTTCGGCGATATCGAGAAGCGAGTGCTCACCGTCTGAAAGGTTCAGGATCCACAGCATTGCCATGCGTGCATCAGCCGCGTCCGGACTTCCGCTAATCGCGTCATAAAGACCCCGCCGGCCGAGCTGCGGTTCACCCTTGCCAAAAAGATTCAGCATCACTCTGTCTTTCTCGAGAATTTCGAGGGCATCCATGATCAGCCGAAAGGATCCTGCCAAATGGTTCGGCGCGATGAAGTCCAGATTGTCCGCCGATGTATGGTATTCGGGGAAAGACGCGAACGGGCTGCGTTGAAACAACCCGACATTGAGCGCGACGCCCGGCGAATTGAACTGTCGCTCGTCGTATCCGTAGGGAAAGAAATCGACGATCTGCGCGCCTTCCTTGGATCGCAAGAGATGCGTCATCGCCCTGTCGATCAAGGCGTCTCCGCGGCGCGTGCGCTTGTAGCTTGGGCCGCCCGCATCTCCCACCCCCGCAATGGTTAGGCCCAGCCGAACACGGTCGAGCCTGTCTTCGTTCAGGGCCAGCCATGTGATCGCGCCAATTGTTCCCGGGATCCAGAGAAACCGGTAGCTGAATCGCGTTTGCCTCTGCGAGATGCGCCTGGCCAGATGCGTGAGAAGCGCCATGCCCGAACAGTTGTCATTGGCCATGGACGGATGGCAACAATGGGTCGTCAACAGGATTTCTTTTTCGCTCTCGCCGGGGTGCAAGAACTCACCGAAGTTTAGTTCCCCGTCGAAATGCGTGGCGTCGATCATCACCTCGTAGTCGCCGTCGGCTAGCTCGTCGAGAGTGTTCTGGGACAGGCAAAACCCCCAGCTCTCCGAATAATATGCGGTCCTGTATGGGATCACGTCCGGTTGTGCCGGATCAGTGAATAGATGCTTCTTCAAATCAGCGAGTCTCAGCGTTTCATGGATTGGTGTTGAGTAGCCGACAACATGAAGATTGTTGTCTTTAACATCGATGACGCGCTGTCCCGACGGGCCCTTGACCCACGCGTCGCGACACTGCCACTCCTTTGGCACTGTCCAGTCATGCACCGCTGTGCCGCTCTTGACGCTTTTTACCTGCAGAGGAACATGACGTGCCATCAGGTCAAGCGACTGGCGTACGCCCTCCCCGGTCAGGCATCGGAAGATTGGAAACAGATCCGAGGCCAATTCATAGATCTCGGCACCTATTGTGTCATCCGAAGTCATCTCTTCGATCATCTTTCAGAAATCGCACGCGTTCACTGATATGCTAATGGAACAAGACCGTTGGCGCCATCCGCGTGCAAAGCAACATCAAGGCGCCGCCCGCGTTCGCGGATTACCGGTGGTGTCCGCTGTCATGGTGCGCCAGTTTTTGTTGTGAGCAAATTTTGGTGCCGGTCGGATTCGGCCGTTATTGGGTGAGAGGGCGACGTGAGACGGTTACTGATACTTGGACACCTCGGCTATGTCGGACCGAAGGTTGTTGAAGCACTCAGGTCCGAGGCGGGCGATCGCCAGATCATCGGATGCGATACCGGCCTCTTCGAGCTCGCCCCATCCGAGCCGTTCATGTCCAGAGGTCATCGGGTCGATACGCAACACTATGCAGACGTGCGCGATCTGGACCCAAGCCTCTTCAACGGCATCGACGCGGTGATCTACCTTGCGGCGATTTCAAATGATCCGATGGGGCGGGAGTTCGCTGCCCCGACGCATCAGATTAACCACCACGCGGCGCTTTCCGCCGCCTTAGCGAGCAAGGCCGCGGGCGTCGGCGCCTTCGTCTTTGCAAGTTCGTGCTCGGTCTACGGGGCTGGCGGATCACAGGCAAAAACCGAGACCGACCCAACCGACCCGCTGACTGACTATGCCGCCTCGAAGCTCGACGCGGAGGCAGCATTGAAGTCTCTGGCCGATGACGATTTCGTCGTCACCTGCCTGCGTTTCGCGACGGCCTGCGGTCCAAGCCCGCGCCTGCGCCTCGATCTTGTACTGAATGACTTTGTGGCCAGTGCAAAGACCACCGGACGGATCAAGATCCTGTCTGACGGCACACCGCTTCGCCCGTTGATCGATGTGCGGGACATGGGCCGCGCGATTGAATGGGCCCAGAAGCGAGACGCCGCGCGTGGCGGCGCGTTCCTCACGGTCAATGCAGGCTGCGACGATTGGAATTTCTCTGTACGGGAGCTGGCGGAACGAGTGGCAGAGGTTTTCGGCGATGTTGCAGTCGACATAAATGCGAAAGCCGAACCCGACAACCGATCCTACAAAGTGGATTTCTCGCTGTTTCGCGAACTTGCCGGACCATACTATCCCGCCCGCCCAATCCACGACACGATCAATGAGATCGGGGCGTCGCTCACGCGCTGCGCCAGCCCGCTCGAAGACTTTCGTGATGGCAATCTTATGCGGCTGAATCTGCTTCGGTGCATGGTGGGCGAAGGTCTCCTAGACCGAGACATTCACTGGACCGAACGCTGACGCCCAAGATCGCGTCCGTCCCACGAACGATCGCGCCAGACTAGGTAGATTATCCCCATCTTTCATAGGGTAAGGTGGCCCGTTGCAGCTTTGCTTGCTGCAAATCAGAACGCTGTGTTAACCTTTGTTAATATCTTGGGGGAAAGGGTCGGCGCAAAGGTTCTGCCGGCTTGTGTGTGTGGAAAGGCTGGGGTTTTGACAGCTCATGCTAGGTCGCCATCGACTGGAAGGGCTCATTGCCGCTTCTGCAGGACCCCTCTTGCAACCACGTTCATTGACCTTGGCGCTTCGCCTCTTTGTCAAAGCGTCCTGCGCCCCGAGGACGCGGGTCGGATGGAGCCGTTCTATCCGCTGCATGCCTATGTCTGCCACAAGTGCTTCCTGACACAGGTCGGCGAATTCGTACCCCCCGGTGACATCTTCTCTGATTATGCCTATTTCTCTTCGTTCTCAGACAGTTGGGTGGAACACGCACGGCGATACTGCCACGAAATGCAGACGCTGCTCGACCTCGGCCCACATTCGAATGTTGTCGAGATCGCAAGCAATGACGGCTATCTGCTGCAACATTTCGTTCAGATGGGAATCCCCTGCTACGGGGTAGAGCCTGCTGCAAACGTCGCCGAAGCGGCCATCCGGAAAGGGGTGCCGACAGAGGTCGCTTTCTTCGGCGCAGATTTGGCGAAGAAGCTGGCCGGTTCCGGCAGGGATGCGGATCTGATCATTGGCAACAATGTTCTCGCTCAGACGCCCGACCTGAACAGTTTCGTGGCTGGATTGAAGACACTCATGCGCCCGGGGGGTGTGTTGA
>CAWUIX010000239.1:0-4797 GCA_963922395.1 uncultured Rhodobacterales bacterium
GACGCTTGCAATCGGGGGTGCAGCCGCGGCGATCGCGTATTTTGTCGGCTCGTTGTTTCATCCGTAGTCTCGTCGGGTCGACCGCTCATTCTGGTGGTTGCCGCTCCTTCGATCCGCGCCTATAAGCCCATCGCATGGACATGACCATTGCGATCATTCTTCGAATTACAGGCCCGGCGCTCTAACCCATGGGCCGCCGGGACAAGGCGTTCGAGCCATCGCGCCGCCCCTCACACACTGTTAAGCCGACCATTTGGGGACACCACTTATGTGTGCCGACACGCCCGACTACAAAGATACGCTAAACCTGCCCGAAACCGATTTCCCGATGAGGGCCGGACCTCCGAAGCGGGAGCCCGATTGGCTGGCCCGTTGGCAAGAAATTGGCGTCTACGATCGCCTGCGCGAGCGGGAGGGACGTCCACCCTTTACACTTCACGATGGCCCTCCGTACGCGAATGGGCATCTCCATATTGGCCACGCGCTCAACAAGATCCTGAAGGACATGGTCGTTCGCTCCCAGCAGATGATGGGTAAGGACGCGCGATACATCCCCGGCTGGGACTGTCACGGTCTGCCGATTGAATGGAAGATCGAAGAACAATACCGCAAGAAGGGCCGCAACAAGGATGAGGTCGACGTTGTCGACTTCCGTCAGGAGTGCCGAAAGTTCGCCGAAGGGTGGATCGATATTCAGCGCAACGAGTTCAAGCGCTTGGGCGTCACGGGTAACTGGGCAGATCCTTATGTCACCATGGACTTCCACGCCGAGCGTGTGATTGCGGAGGAGTTCCAGAAGTTTCTGATGAACGGAACCCTCTACCAAGGGTCAAAGCCCGTCATGTGGTCGCCGATCGAAAAGACCGCCCTGGCGGAGGCGGAGGTCGAATACCATGACAAGGAGAGCTTCACGATCTGGGTAAAGTTTAAGGTTTTGGGCGACGGCGATTTTGCGGGTGCGGATGTCGTTATCTGGACTACGACACCTTGGACGATCCCTTCAAACCGTGCGGTGGTTTACGGGGCCGAGATTTCATACGGCCTCTATGAAGTCGTGGGTCGGCCTGAGGAGTGTTGGGCGGATGTTGGTGACCGTCTGATCCTTGCTGATACACGGGCAGAAGACGTTATGGCGCGCGCACGACTGTCTCCGGGAATGTACACTCGCGTTCGAGACGTGCCAGCTGATGAGCTTGCAGAACTCTCCCTCTCGCACCCTCTTTCTGGTGCTGATGGCGCCGAGGGAGAGTGGGATGCCCCACGCGATTTTCGGGCGGCGGAGTTCGTCTCAGATGAGGAGGGTACAGGCTTTGTTCACTGTGCGCCGTCGCATGGGATGGAAGAGTACGAGTTGTATCGTGATTTGGGCATGCTCGATCAGGTTATCACGTACAATGTCCAGGATGATGGTTCGTTCCGGCCTGATCTGCCCTTCTTTGGTGGAACATACATCCTTTCTCGCAAAGGTGGCGAAGGCGATGCGAACACTGCTGTGATCAACAAGCTTGTTAACGTTGGCGGCTTGTTGGCGCGCGGCAAGATCAAGCACAGTTACCCCCATTCCTGGCGGTCAAAGGCCCCCGTGATCTACCGCAACACACCGCAATGGTTCGCGGCGATTGATAAGTCTTTGGACGATGGAATGAACACCTATGGTGACACGATCCGGGAAAGAGCACTAAAATCGATCGATGAGCTTGTCGCCTGGACGCCGAAGACGGGCCGCAACCGACTTTACTCCATGATCGAGGCGCGGCCCGACTGGGTGCTTTCACGACAGCGGGCATGGGGTGTCCCGTTGACGTGCTTCACAAAGAAAGGGGCGCTTCCGACCGATCCAGACTTCTTGCTTCATGACTCTGCCGTTAACCAGCGCGTCCTTGATGCATTTGAGGCCGAAGGCGCCGATGCCTGGTACAAACCTGGCGCGAAGGAGCGGTTTCTGGGGAATGACTATAACCCGGACGAGTGGGAGAAGGTCGACGATATCCTTGATGTTTGGTTTGACTCTGGCTCGACACATGCATTCGTGTTGCGCGATCGCGAAGACGGGTCAGACGACGGTCTGGCAGACCTGTACCTTGAGGGCACGGATCAGCATCGCGGCTGGTTCCATTCCTCAATGCTGCAGGCGTGTGGGACGCTTGGACGCGCGCCGTATCGTGGTGTGCTGACCCACGGGTTCACGCTTGATGAGAACGGCATGAAGATGTCGAAGTCCCTCGGCAATACCATTGTTCCCGAGGAAGTCGTGCGCCAGTACGGGGCCGATATCCTGCGCCTTTGGGTGGCGCAGACGGATTATACCGGTGATCAGCGTATTGGTCCGGAGATCCTTAAGGGGGTGTCGGACAGCTACCGCCGGCTTAGGAATACATTCCGTTTTATTCTTGGAAACCTGAACGGTTTCTCGGAAGAAGAACGTGTTTCGCCGGATGACATGCCTGAACTTGAGCGCTGGGTTTTGCACCGGTTGGCTGAGCTCGATCACAAGGTGCGAACCGGTTACTCGGCCTATGATTTTCAGGGCGTGTTCCAGTCTCTGTTCGCGTTCGCGACGGTTGATCTGTCGGCCTTCTACTTTGATATTCGGAAGGACGCACTCTACTGCGACGGCCCCTCGGAGCGTCGAAACGCGGCCCGAACTGTTCTTGATATTTTGTTCCAACGGTTGACAAGCTGGCTGGCACCTATCCTTGTCTTCACGATGGAAGAGGTCTGGCTCGAACGGTTCCCGGGCGAGGCATCATCAGTTCACCTGACTGATTTTCCGGACACGCCAGGTGAGTGGCTCGATGTTCCATTGGCCGAGAAGTGGCAGAGCATTCGAAAGGTACGCCGTGTGGTTACGGCCGCCCTGGAGATTCAGCGCCGCGAGAAGGTGATTGGCGCCTCGCTCGAAGCCGCGCCTGTGGTGCATGTTCGGGACGAGGAGACGCTCGACGCCGTGAAATCTGTTCCCTTTGAAGATGTCTGCATCACCTCCGCAATAAGCCTCACAGGAGATCCTCTTCCTGGTGAGGCGTTTCGGATGCCCGAGGTTGAAGGTGTCGGAGTGGTGTTCGAGACGGCCGACGGCGAGAAGTGCCAGCGCTGCTGGAAGATCTTGCCGGATGTCGGCACCCACCGGCATCCGGGCGTTTGCGGACGCTGTAACGAGGCTTTGAGCATAGCAATTTAGAGCCAGCGCCGCGGTGTATCGGATTTGCGGGCGTGACGAAGCGGATCCCATCCGGCTTCGCTTGAGGAGGCATGCGTCGATGGCGCATTCCCCAAGCGAGTCGGACCAGATCGGCGCCAGGTGAGTGAATTCATAGCAGTCTCTAGGCGTGATGGCGCCTGAGTTAGACGGATGTGCATTGGTCGCTCCTTTCCGAGAATGAGTCGCGACCCCGGGGTTGCAAGAACTGGCATAACCCATGTACCACATTCAGGAATAATGAATTATCTTGAATGGAGTATTCTTTTTTGGAGAATATTGATTTGAATGACTTGGAAGCGTTCAGGGCGGTGGCGCGTGAAGGTGGAGTCATTCGAGCGGCAGAACAACTCCATCGTGTTCCGTCCGCTGTGACGGCACGCATCAAGAAGCTTGAAGAGAGCGTGGGGAAAGAGCTCTTTGTGCGAGAGCCGCGGGGTATGCGGCCAACCGAAGCGGGCGAGGTTCTTCTGAATTACGCAAACCAGATGCTCGATCTGCGGGCGAGCGCTCTTTCGGCAATTCGCGGAGGAGCTCCCAGTGGCATTCTTCGACTTGGGTCCATGGAAAGCACGGCCGCGATGCGCCTGGCTGGGCCGCTCTCAGCCTATGCGGAGGCTTACTCCGATGTTGAGCTTCGTCTGCAAGTGGCTCCTCCAGAGAAGTTGCTGACCGAACTGCGGGCCGGGCGACTGGAGGCTATTTTCCTCGCAGGAGAGTTCGACGGGGAGGCTTTTGAAGCTGAGAGCGTGTTCTCGGAGAAGATGGTTTTGGTCTCACCAGCAAGTTCTGATGCCGAATGGCCCGACACGCTTTTGGTCTTTGGTCAGGACTGTCCCAATCGGGCAAGGCTTTACGATTGGTACACAAATGAGGGCATTCGCCCTAAGCGGACAATCGAGTTGGGGTCCTATCTCGCGATGCTTGGTAGTATCGCCATTGGGGTTGGTTCCGGTGTTATGCCGGAAGGGATGCTATCTACGTATCCAGAGAAGTATCGTTTGCGCAGTCGCCCGCTTCCAAAACCGTTCGATGTTCTCGAAACTCGATTGGTCTGGCGCAAGGGCGCAAAGTCGTCGAGGGTTTCGGCATTGCTACAAGTGCTCGAGACCGGTGATTGAGCACTTCGTGTGGCCTTAGAGAGCCTCTTTCCAAATCACCTGCTGCAGGGCGCCTGCGCCTACCAAATAGAGCGAAGTAACGATCAGGCCCCAATGCGCCCAGCTTTCGGGGGCAAAGTCCACCCAGGCGGCCCAGCCGGCGAAGAAGGTCCAGCCTAGGGCCATTGGCAGTGTAACCCACCTCCAACGCACCGTGCGGACCGGGTGAACGAACTTCACCGGCACGAACATCAGGGCAGCAAGTACGACAACGACGGCCAAGCTGATCCAGAAATTTGGCTCGATCGCAAAGAGAACGAGCACGACCATGTTCCAGCAGCCGGGAAAGCCGGAGAAGCTGTAGTCTTTCGTCTTCATCCGCGTGTCGGCGAAGTACATCGCTGAAGTGTACGTTATGACGATGATGGCACACCAACCGGTCCACCCGGGTAGTAAACCCGACGAAAAGAGAGCGAATGCGGGAATGAAGACGTAGGT
>CAWUIX010000240.1:0-4797 GCA_963922395.1 uncultured Rhodobacterales bacterium
AGCAGGCGCAAGAGCTGCACGCGGTCTACATGTCCGGTCTGCAGTTGTTCGTGATCGTGGCCATCGTGGCCCACATCGCGACGTATATCTGGCGTCCGTGGTTCTCGTGAGGAGCTGAAGAATGGCTAAATTCTACAAAATCTGGCTGGTCTTCGATCCGCGCCGCGTACTCGTGGCGCAGGGTGTCTTCCTCTTTCTCCTCGCTGCGATGATCCACCTGGTGGTGCTTTCCAACGGCATCAACTGGTTCGAGATCGCCGCGAGCAAGGGCATGGGCGGCTGACGCCAATGTGCCCGAACAAGATCGCTGCGGGCGGGGCCGCCCCGCCCGCGGCAAATCGGAAGCGACGGTCGACGGGACGCCCCCTCACCGCCTGAAACGGAGTAAGAAGTATGGCTTTGCTCAGCTTCGAACGAAAATATCGCGTGCCAGGGGGCACGCTGGTCGGTGGCGATCTGTTCGACTTCTGGGTCGGACCCTTCTACGTCGGCTTCTTTGGTGTCACGACGATCTTCTTCGCCGGACTGGGCACCATCCTGATCTTTTACTCAGCCACGCTTCAGGGCACCTGGAACCCCTGGCTGATTTCGGTGAACCCACCACCCCTGAGCTATGGTTTGGGGCCAGCGCCGCTTGAATTGGGCGGGCTTTGGCAGGTGATCACCATTTGCGCGCATGGGGCGTTCGTGTCCTGGGCGTTGCGCGAGGTTGAGATCTGCCGAAAACTTGGCATCGGGTTCCACATTCCCTTCGCCTTCAGCTTTGCGATCTTCGCCTACTTCACGTTGCAGGTGATCCGGCCGGTCCTGATGGGCGCCTGGGGTCATGCTTTCCCCTACGGGATCTGGAGCCACCTCGATTGGGTGAGCTACACCGGGTACCTTTACGGGAACTTCCATTACAATCCGGCGCATATGGTGGCGATCACGTTCTTCTTCACCACCTGTCTGGCGCTGGCGTTGCACGGATCGCTGATCCTGAGTGCCGTGAACCCCGAGAAGGGCAAGGAAATCCGGTCCGCCGAACATGAAGACACATTCTTCCGTGACTTCATCGGCTACTCGATCGGGCCCCTTGGCATCCACCGGCTGGGCCTGTTCCTCGCGCTGAACGCCGGGTTCTGGAGCGCGGTCTGTATCGTGATCTCCGGCACCGTCTGGTTCGACCAGTGGGTCGTCTGGTGGGATTGGTACATTCAGCTGCCCTGGTGGGTCGATATTCCGGGAGGCGTCAATGGCTAAGTGGTACGAAACTGAATACCAGAACATCTTTACACAGGTTCAGGTTCAGGGCCCGCCGGAGATGGGCATGGTCGAGGACGCGCTCCTTGCCGACCGGACGAAAAGCGCGAGTTTCTCGCAGCTCTTTGGGTGGCTGGGCAATGCGCAGCTCGGGCCCTTCTACCTCGGACCCTGGGGTGTGCTCAGCCTGATGAGCGGCCTCACCTGGTTTGTGATGGTGGGGTTCTGGTTCTGGGGGCAGGCCGGGTTCAATCCCGCGGTCTTCATGCGGGATCTGTTCTACCTGTCGCTTGATCCGCCCTCGCCGGAATACGGGCTGGGCTTTCCACCGCTCGCCGATGGTGGGTACTACCTGATCGCCTCGTTCTTTCTCCTGATCGCGGTGATGAGCTGGTGGATCCGGTCCTGGGTTCTGGCCAATCAACTGGGGATGGGCAAGCACGTCTGCTATGCGTTCGCGAGCGCGATCTGGCTCTTCCTGGTGCTGGGCCTCTTCCGGCCGATCCTGATGGGAAGCTGGTCCGAGGCGGTGCCTTACGGGATCTTCACCCATCTTGATTGGACGAACCTCTTCTCGCTGACCTATGGCAACCTGTTCTACAACCCATTCCACGCGCTATCGATTGGGTTCCTCTATGGCTCGGCGCTTCTCTTCGCCATGCACGGGGCGACGATCCTGGCGGTCAGCCGGTTTGGCGGGGATCGGGAGCTTGAACAGATCGTGGACCGTGGCACAGCCTCTGAACGCGCTGGTCTTTTCTGGCGCTGGACCATGGGCTTCAACGCCACGATGGAAGGCATCCATCGCTGGGCCTGGTGGTTTGCGGTGCTGACAACGCTGACCGGCGGTATTGGCATCCTGATCACGGGGACGGTTGTCGATGACTGGTTCACCTGGGCGCAGGATCATGGCTACGGCGCGGCGGCGAATTATGCCCCGGCGGCGACGCCTGAAGACTTCCTGCCTTACCTTCCGCCCGAATAAGGCCCGAATAAGGAGCGTGTTTGATGTCGAATGACGAGCATTGGTACCTAGAGGACGAGCCGAAGCCGAGCCTGTATGCCTGGATCTTCCGGCATATGGCGATGGGCGCGGTCTATGCGGCACTCGTCTGTATGGTCATCCTCTTTGTGATCCTCGTGATCCGGGCCGTGGCGTTCATCCTTCCCGAGGATCCGTTCGCTGCCCTTGAGGTTGGCACGCGCGCCCTGAGCGCGTTGGTCTAGGGTGTGGCGGTGCCTCCCACCGCCCTGCCCACGCAGATCGGGCGCTTAGCCGCGTCCGATTCTCGGGGTCTCCACACCCCGGTTCCCTTCCTGTTGGCTACAGGAAACTTGGCGCCGTCAGAGCAAGCTCTGACGGCGTCTTTTTTGCCCAGCGGAGGAGTTTCAAGATGACCCGACCGGATACCCCCAACCTCGACCGTGTCGCGGGGCCCGAGGATCTGCGCGCCATGTCGGACGCCGATCTTCAAAAGGTGGCCACCGAGCTCCGCGCCGAGGTGATATCGGCTGTTTCCGAAACGGGAGGGCATCTTGGCTCTTCGCTGGGCGTCGTGGAACTCTCTGTCGCGATTCATGCGGTGTTCAACACACCCCATGACAAGCTTGTCTGGGATGTCGGGCACCAATGCTACCCGCATAAAGTTTTAACCGGGCGCCGGAGCAGGATCCGGACGCTACGCCAGAAGGACGGCCTGTCTGGATTCACGAAGCGATCGGAGAGTGAGTACGATCCGTTTGGTGCGGCGCATTCGTCCACCTCGATCAGTGCCGCGCTCGGGTTCGCCATTGGCCGGGATATGGGTCGCCCAACGGGCGATTCGATTGCTGTCATTGGTGACGGATCTATCAGCGCGGGAATGGCCTATGAGGCTATGAACAACGCGGGGTCAGAGGGGCGTCGTCTGTTTGTGATCCTGAATGACAACGAGATGTCCATTGCGCCGCCGGTCGGTGCGATGTCCAAATATCTGTCAGGGCTTTATGCGAACCCTGGCGTGGCCGCGTTCGAAATGATGGCCGAAGGATTTGAAGCCGCACTTCCTGGTCCGTTCCGGGACGGCGCGCGGCGGGCGCGGCAACTCGTGACCGGGATCGCTGGATCGGGTACGCTCTTTGAAGAGCTCGGGTTTAGCTATGTCGGACCGATTGACGGTCACGATATGAGCCAGCTCCTTCCGGTTCTGCGTGCGGCGCGGGCGCGGTCCACTGGACCGGTTCTCATTCACTGCTGCACGGTGAAGGGCAAGGGGTACGCCCCGGCGGAGACGAGCGCGGACAAGTATCATGGTGTCTCGAAGTTCGATGTCGTGTCCGGGACCCAGAAGAAGGCCAAGAGCAACGCGCCGTCCTATACCAAGGTGTTTGGCGAAACGCTGACCAAAGCTGCGGAAGAGGACAGCCGGATCGTCGCAGTCACCGCTGCGATGCCCGCGGGCACGGGTGTAAACCTGATGGCGGATCGCTTCCCGGCCCGCGTTTTCGACGTCGGGATTGCAGAGCAGCACGGGGTAACCTTTGCCGCCGGGATGGCCGCTTCTGGCTTGCGTCCCTTCTGCGCAATCTACTCGACATTCCTCCAGCGCGGTTACGACCAGGTTGTCCATGACGTGGCGCTGCAGAATCTGCCGGTTCGGTTCGCGATTGACCGTGCAGGTCTTGTGGGCGCGGACGGTGCGACGCACGCCGGGGCGTTCGACATCGGTTATCTCGCAAACCTTCCAAACATGGTTGTGATGGCGTCGGGGGATGAGGCCGAGCTTGCCCACATGGTGGCGACCGCGGCGAAATATGATGGCGGACCAATCGCGTTCCGCTATCCGCGGGGCGAAGGCGTGGGTGTGGACATGCCGGAGGTGCCTGAACCGCTTGAGATTGGGAAGGGCAGGATCCTTCGCGAAGGGACCGGTGTCGCGCTTCTTTCATTTGGTGCACACTTGTCCGAGTGTATGAGCGCGGCGGAGCAGCTCGACACGATGGGCATTTCGGCAACCGTAGCAGATGCGCGATTTGCAAAGCCCCTGGATGCTGATCTGATCGGTTCGCTTGCGCGGCATCATAAGGCGATCATTACGGTCGAACAGGGTGCCACCGGAGGGTTTGGTGCTTTGGTCCTGCACCATCTTGCCAATCGTGGCGCGCTAGACCGCGGGCTTCGGATCCGCACGATGACCCTGCCGGACAAATTCATCGATCAGGCGAGCCCCGCGGACATGTACGCGGACGCCGGTCTGACCGCCGCCGACATTGCGCGGACGTCGATAGAGGCGCTTGGCGTTGTGAGCCTGCCAATGGAGACATTGCGCGCCTGATCACACTTCGCCGCGCGGCATTCGCCCTGTAGGCTTCGCAAAGCGGAGTTACAGATTGCGGAGCATTGAGATGGAGAACGGTTGGCTCGCACGAGCGAAGCGGTTGTACGCCGTCACCTCGACCGGGCCGCATTGTTCCAAAGATTAGTATGACCGCGAGCGATACGAAGACGTCGGCTCGATCTCCGCAGGTACGCTGGCAAGTCTTGCGAACGTTCTGCTAACGCCGTCTGACTAGCTT